>JAFLTK010000253.1 GCA_022511505.1 Muribaculaceae bacterium | reverse complement strand
CATCCTGCTGCTCGTCGGCAAAATATTTTGCAAGATGAACGCCAACGCGTCCCGCTCCCGCAATCGTTATCTTCATTCCTATCTTGATTTATTAACCGTCGCTAAAAACGACCGACGCAAAAGTAAGCAAATTTATCAAAAAAAGCACTTATTTCTGAATATTTAAAACGACCGGTGGCATTATCTGATTGGAAGCACGGCTTGTGTGTTCCTACATTTCTTTTACCCCGCGCACATGCACGTGACAAGGAGGTCCACCTCCTCGACCTAAACGACCCCGGGAAGTCCCCGCTCGTGACGAGGAGTCACGTCAAAACGTAGTTATTGCCGCGCGTCCGTTGCCCGCCTATTCCCCGCGGCGCCCCCTTTCTCCTAAAAAACTATAAAATTGGCTATTAAATCCCAATATTAACAAAATTTAACAATATCATTTGCCATAAAATTACCGCCTTTTCAGTACCTTTGCCAAAATCTCGAATTACCAACCAATCTCGAGCATTAAACCTATAATTATCTCGAATACAAACGTTAAAATCATATCTATGAAAAGAAACCTATTTCTTCTCCTCGCCATCTTCGTGGGGATGGCTACGTTAAAGGCGGCTACCTATGTCCCTTTGACTGATTTTAAAGACGCAACGTTCCAAACCTACTTGAAGACGGCCTATAAAAACCAACTCAGTACCGATGGAAAATCAATCAATGTTGAAGAAATCTATTTCATCAACATTGGTTCAAGTTCTGACTATGTCGGCATTGCATCGCTCGAAGGAATTAAAAAATTAATCAACCTTGAAGCCATTTATCTTCCCGGAAGGACTTCAAACCTCAAAGGCACTTTCAAACTCACGAAGTTGGATGTCAGCGGCATGCAAAAACTCCGTGTCATTGACAATGGTGGCTATATTAAATATACAGCAAGTTATACAGCGACTTCCAGCTCTGGTGGTGGCACCTCTCCATCGGCAGAAATAGCAAAAAACATTGGCAATTATCCCTCCTATCCTTTAACAGAAGTTATTGCCGATGATTGCCCGGCGCTTGAATATGTCGCGCTCTCAAAATATAATTACTTGAAGACATTGTCTCTGAACGGTTCAACAAATGTCAAAAACTTGTATTTGGGCTCAAATGACGCTCTTGAGACAATCGACATTTCTGAATTGCCCAACATTACCAACCGCCAGATTATCACTTCAAGCCCCACGTCTGCAAGTAGTAGTGCTGTTTCCTATAGCACAACTACAACTAACTCAGTAAACAACTTCTGCATGACTAGCATGACCAATCTCAAGGAACTTAAGATTGGCAACCACCCCGATATTCAAGGATTTGCAATTATTAATGAAAATAAGTTACAGACTCTTGATATTTCAGGTCTTCCAAACTTGACCGTCTTTATGTTTCGAGGTAATACAGATGCTGCGAATTCTGAATCTTGGACAGATAAGATTTTAAAAGACGAGAATGGTGATTATGTTTCAGAATACACAAGTATAAATCATGAATATCATGGTCAGGTACCCCTCAAAGAAATCATTCTACCCGAGGCTATGACTGCCTTGAAATATTTTGAACTCAAACAAACCCAGGTCCGTCATCTCGACATTGAGCCCTTTGCTGCTTATGTGGCCATTTTCAACGTTGAAAGCAACCTTATCGGCGAACTTGATATAACGAAACTGACCAAGGCAACCAACGTGTTTGTTGGTAACAACTGTCTCTATGAACTCGCAACGCCCAACAGCCCGGTTGTTGCGTTCCGCTATTCAATGAACCGCTTGACTTGGATTCCCAATTACTCTAGCAATACCAAGAAAGTATATATATCCGATACGAATCCGTCAAGAATGCAGCAAAACCTTTATATTCCTGAGGGCGCTATGTCCTATAAATGTTTCAATGACCCGGCTGCGCTTAAACAAATTATGTTTGAGGATGAGCCTGATGGTACAGACATTTTCGGCAAACCCGTTGTTAAACCCGAAGACCAAAAGAATTATCTTGCACCACGCGGCGGACACTTTGGCGTAGAGGCCGATCACGAAGACCCCTTGACGTTCTACTTTGATAGCCCCACTGGAACAGCCTACTATTACTTCTACTTTAACGCTTATCCCGGTAATAGCCAATATCTTCCCCGTCAATATTGCCGAGTTATTCTTCACCACGGCCTTGACGCGATTGCCGAGGAATATTATCAGCCGAAATATACGTTCTACCTCGTTGGCGATTACAACGATTGGAGCGCCGAGGATGCACATCAGTTCCAGGTCGTTGACGCTGTTGACGGCAAGTATACTCTCAACCTGCATGGCACATCCGTTGCTGACTATTTCCGCGTTTGTGACGCTAAGACCCGAGAAGAAGCGTCGCTCGACTTTGGCGGCGACGACGTTGACCGCTATAAGTTTAACACAAACTATACCGGCGAGCACATCTTTACAACCTATAACTACAAGTATGCTCTCGGCACCAAAGAGAACCAGCATTACACAACTCATTATCACGAGGTTAACAATCAAAAAGGTGCTTTGAAAGACCCCGTCTTCGAACTCAGATATAACCCCGATGATTTAGCGAACAACTATCTGCTCCTGACCAGTGGCAGCACAACCGGCGTCGCCGACATTGTGGATGACACCGTCAATGCTCCGGTTGAATATTTCAATCTTCAGGGTATCAATGTCAACCCCACCACTCCCGGCATTTACATTCGTCGTCAGGGTAGCAAGGTCGAAAAGGTAACCATCCGCTAAACGTCCCGTCCCCACACACATACCCGAGCCCCGGGTGTCGCCCCGCAAGCGACACCCGGGGCTCGCCGTCTCCTCCCTTTTCTATAAAAACTTGGCCGCGTCGATAATTTTTATTACTTTTGCTGTTAAACAAAGCGACTAATGGCAAAAAAAATTGCAGAAACCCCGCTGATGAAGCAATATCTCGAGATGAAAAAGAAGCATCCCGACGCAATTTTGCTCTTCCGCGTGGGCGACTTTTATGAGACATTTTCCGACGACGCTATTGCGGCCTCCGAGATACTTGGCATAACGTTGACGCGCCGTGCCAACGGTTCGGCCCAGCATGTCGAACTCGCCGGTTTTCCTCACCACGCGCTCGACACTTACCTGCCGCGTCTGGTGCGCGCCGGCAAGCGTGTGGCTATCTGCGAGCAGCTCGAGGACCCCAAACTGACCAAGAAACTTGTCAAGCGCGGCATCACCGAGCTCGTCACCCCCGGCGTGTCGATTGACGACAACATCCTCAACCACCGCGAGAACAATTTTCTGGCGGCGATATGGTTTGCCGACCGCGGCCCCTCGGGCATCGCTTTTGTCGACATCTCGACCGGCGAGTTTCTGGCCGCCGAGGGTACCGACGACTACCTTGACAAACTGCTGGCCAACTTCGCCCCCAAAGAGGTGCTTATCGAGCGCGGCCGCCGTCGCCGTCTCGACGAGATGAGTGCCCGCGGTTTTGCCGTCTTTGACCTCGAGGACTGGGTATTTACAACCGATGCCGCCCGCGACCGTTTGCTGAAACAGTTTGGCACGACGTCGCTCAAGGGCTTTGGCATCCACGGCATGGCTGCCGCCATCATCGCCGCCGGCGCTACGCTCCACTACCTCGACCTGACCCACCATACCAATACGGGCCACATCGCTTCGATTGCGCGCATCGAGGAGGATAGTTACGTCCGCCTCGACCGCTTCACCGTGCGCAACCTCGAGCTCGTCGAGGCGATGGGCGACGAGGGAAAATCGCTTCTCGATGTCATTGACCGGACCGTCAGCCCGATGGGCGCACGCCTGCTGCGCCGATGGCTGCTGTTCCCCCTCAAAGACCCGGCACGCATCAATCGGCGCCTCGACGTGGTTGAATATTTTTTCCGCCATCCCGACGAGCGTCAGGCCCTTCTTGAGCAACTTGAGCAGATAGGGGACCTCGAGCGACTTATAAGCAAGGTGGCAGTGGGGCGCGTCAACCCCCGCGAGATGGTCCAGTTGAAAGGCGCCCTGGCCGCAATCGAGCCAATTAAAGAAATCTGCACCAATGCCGACAACGAGGCGCTCCACGACATCGGCGCCCAGCTCAATCCGTGCGCGCTGATGCGCCGCATGATTGCTCGCTATCTGAATGACAACGCCCCGGCGGCACTCAACCGCGGCCAGGTCATCAATCCGGGCGTCGACGCCGAGCTCGACAACCTGCGTTCCATCGCCCTCCACGGCAAGGACTACCTCGCCGCCATCCAGAAACGCGAAAGCGACGCCACCGGCATCCCTAGCCTTAAAATAGGCTACAATAACGTGTTTGGCTACTATATCGAGGTCACCAACACCCATCGAGACAAGGTTCCCGAGGAGTGGATCAGAAAGCAGACGCTCGTCAATGCCGAGCGATATATCACCCCCGAGCTGAAGGAATATGAGGAGAAAATTCTCGGCGCCGAGGAGAAAATCGCTGTCATCGAGGCGCGCCTCTATGGCGAACTCGTGGCCCGCACGGCCGAATACATCCCGGCTGTGCAACTCGACGCGGCGCTGATTGCGCGCCTCGACTGCCTGACGACCTTCACCCGCGTGGCCATCGAAAACCGATACAACCGCCCCGTTGTCGACAACTCGCTCGACATCGAGATTACTGAGGGTCGCCACCCGGTCATCGAGAAGCAACTGCCCCCGGGCGAGCCATATATCACCAACAGCATCTCGCTGAGCAACGCCGGCACTCAGGTGATGATGATTACCGGTCCCAACATGGCCGGTAAGTCGGCCTTGTTGCGACAGACTGCCCTTAATGTCATCTTGGCCCAAATCGGCTCCTTTGTGGCCGCCGAGAGCGCCCGCATCGGTGTGGTCGACAAGATTTTCACCCGCGTCGGCGCCAGTGACAACATCTCGCTCGGCGAGTCGACATTTATGGTCGAGATGAACGAGGCCGCCTCGATTATGAACAACATGAGCGAGCGCTCGCTGATACTTTTTGACGAACTGGGCCGCGGCACGTCGACCTACGACGGCATCTCCATCGCCTGGGCCATCGTCGAGCATATCCACGAGACCCCCGGTCTACACCCAAAGACTCTCTTTGCCACCCACTACCACGAACTCAACGAGATGGAAAAGAGTTTCAGCCGCGTGGCCAACTTCAACGTGTCGGTCAAGGAAATCGACGGCAAGGTGATGTTCCTGCGCAAGTTGCGCCGCGGAGGCAGCGAGCACTCGTTTGGTATCCACGTTGCACGCCTCGCCGGCATGCCCGCGGCTATCGTCAACCGCGCCGACCAGGTGTTGAAACACCTCGAGACCATCAACCGCGGCGACGGCAGCGCGCCCGTCGCGGTCGCCGCCCCTCCGGCGGCCGACGGCATGCAGCTGTCGTTCTTCCAACTCGACGACCCGGTGCTCGCTCAGGTGCGCGACGAAATTCTCGGCATCGACATAAACAACCTTACCCCGGTTCAGGCCCTCAATAAGCTGCACGACATACGCGGCATCCTGACCGGGAAAAAGTAGTTTAGAGTTTATGGTTTAAAGTCCCCCCTCCCTCTATAAACTATAAACTTCAATTTGATCTTGCGAAAGTTGAATATGATGAAAGCGGTCATCGAAACCACAGCCGACCGCTCGGCAACCATCTACCTGCCGGCGCTTAACGAACACTATCACTCGGTCAAAGGCGCCTTAGCCGAAGCGCTCCACGTCTACATCGGCAACGGGTGGCGACATGCCGCCGACCGCGGCGTCGCGCCCGTTCGCGTTGTCGAGGCCGGGCTTGGCACGGGCCTCAATGCGGCTCTGACGGCAATGGAGGCTGCCCGGCGCGGCGTCCCGACCGCCTACCGTGCCCTCGAGTTGTATCCGCTTGATACCGAGACTTTTGAGCAATGGGTTGATACAATTGACCCGGCGACGGTCGACCTTGCGACACTGCGTGCCATCGCCGATGCACCGTGGGAAGTCCCGGTGGAAATCAATCCCTGCTTCACCGTCGTCAAATGCCGCGTCGACATGACCGCACCCGGCGCTTTCGGGCCGGACGGCAGTGCCGACGTAGTCTACTTTGACGCCTTCGCCCCCGAGGTGCAACCCGCCCTCTGGACTCCCGAAATGATGGCCCGCGTGGCCGATGTGCTCGCCCCCGGCGGTGCCGTCGTTACCTACTGTGCAAAAGGAGCCGTGCGCCGCGCCCTTGCGGCGGCCGGTCTCACCACCGAGCGCCTACCCGGTCCCCCCGGCGGAAAGCGAGAAGTCCTCCGCGCCGTGGCATTTCAATCTCGCTTGCGAGATTGAAAGTTCTCCCATCAACAACACCAACAACACCAACAACAAGATATAATGGACAAAAAAGAACTATTTGAACTCAAAGAGCAATTCATTTCGCTGCTCAAATCGACCACACTTGAAGACGTCGACCTGATTGTCAAAGACCTTGAGGACCTCGGTTTTTTCAAGGCCCCGGCGTCGGCCAAAAATCACCTGTGCTATGAAGGGGGACTGCTGATTCACTCGCTGAACGTCTATGAGGCCGCCATGAAAATCAAAGAAGCATTTGCCACCGCGCGCCCCGACATATTTGACACCGTGTCCGACGAGTCAATCATCATCGCCTCCCTCCTTCACGACGTCTGTAAAGCCTCGGCCTACGTCGGCAAGCCCACCGGCCGCTATGAACTCGGCGAGTCATCCTACAACTACAACAACACCGATCTCCCCGTTGGCCACGGAGAGAAATCGGTCATCATGTTGCTCAGAATGGGCGTGGGTCTCAGCGACGCCGAGATTTGCGCAATCCGCTGGCACATGGGCCCTTGGGCCGTCAACGACTCCTCAGCCGAAGAAAAAGGTGCCTACCGCACCGCCGAAAAACTCTATCCCCTCGTCTCCATTATCCACATGGCCGACACTGCCGCTGCCCACATCCTCGAGCGCCCCTACACCACCATCAACTAAACCCCGGCCCAATACAATGATTTAGCGGGATTGGCTTTTGGGGCGACGGTCAATGGAGATAACAACAAAGGTCAGGATGCCGAGGGCGATGAGCAGCAAGGTCTGGCAGCCCATGACGAGGTTGGCAAAGCCGGCGGCGTAGTTTTCGGTGAGTCCGGCGACGGGATACATCATCAGTCCGAAGATGATGGCCCACTGCCAGGGACCGATGCCGCCGTTGGAGGGTACGCCCATCGAGATGCTGGACAGGACGAAACAGACAAGGGCGGCCGTTGTGCCGTAGGTGGAAAGAACGTCGCGGGTGACGGGGAAGGCGTAGAAAGCGATGTAGAGTTGGAAGAAGTAGCAACCCCATGTGGCGAGCACGAGGAGCAACCAACGGCCGCGTCCCGGCATCTTGGCGATGACGGCAAAGCCTTCCCAGAGGCCTTTGACAAAACCGCGAATTTTCACAACCAACTTGGAGTCACGGAAGCGGTAGAGCAACGCCCACGCGGCCGCGACGACCGCGATGATGGCGCCCCACGTCAGCGGGGAGGTCGCGATGTCGATTAATCGAGTATATGAATCTTGGTTTTGTGACAGATAATCAATGAGTTGGCCTGACGCGACAATGAATGTCAGTGCGGTCAGAAGGGCGACTGTGACAGTGTCGGCGAGGCGGTCGGCCACCATTGAGCCAAAGACGGTAGTGAATGGTGCGTCTTGGCGTTTTGCAACCCAACCCGTGCGCCACAGTTCGCCGAGTCGCGGGAAAACGAGATTGACGGCGTAGGTCCCGAAAATACTGAAAATCAGCACCCATAGGGGAGCCTTAATGCCAAGCGCACGCAACTGTATGCCCCAGCGCATAGCACGGAACACGTGGCTCAAGATGCTGACAATCAACGCGATGCCGATATAAGTAAAGTCACAGTCGCGCTTGATGATGACCATCATCTCGTTGAAATCAAAGCCAGTGAACAGCAAGTAGCAAAGCCCGACGGTAATAACCAGCGGGATGCCATATTTAAGCAGATAGCCCACGACCACGCGGGCGCGAGAGGGCTGAGTTTTATCGTTTGCGGTTGGCATAAAGATTGGTTTGGGACTACAAAGATACAACCCCTCGGCGGTTTATGCAAATCCAAGGCGAGTTATGCTTCTGAATAAAATTTTGTATAAAAGCAGTCCCGTCGGGCGGTTGGCTCGGCGGGACGTTTTTGTTAATGAAAAAGCTATGTCGGTTAATTCTATCTTTAAGCTGTCTATTAATAAGACGCTTAACGGGGGGAATTGTTTCACTGCCAACCTGACAATTAAATAATTTTAACACGGAAAGATGCTTGAGGGTAAAATAATAGGGGTTTGAGGGGGCCGCGACGGGCTAATTTTGCATCGTCACTCAAAATTAAATCACCTAAAATTTCACAGAACATGGAAAAGACAATTGAAACCGAAAACGCTCTCAACGACGTCGCCGTTGAGGCTGTTACGGTCGCTGAAGATGTCGCCGGCCCGGGGGAGGCCGACATCGACACCGCTGAGCCTATCGAAAACAGCGAGGCCACGGCTGCCCCAACCATCGACATCATTGCATTGACACGCCGCGACGCCCGAATAGGGCATCTACTGGTCGACATCATCGCCGGCATGGACGCTGACAGAGCGGTCGCAACCCATTTCACAGCCGCCACATCGGCAACCGCCGACGCCGACATTGCCGAGGCCGAGCAACGCGGCTATCTCAAGGCCCGCAACGAGTTGCTCGGCGAGAAAATGCAGCAATCGGGACTGTGGCAGATGCCTGCAGCCGGCGACATCAACGCTGACGAGCCCGAACTCGACCTTCTCAACTACATCCGCCCGAGTATCTGGGATTGAAGGGTAAGAGTTTAAAGGGGAATCAGACTACTACTCCCACCACCAACAACAACAATAACAACAATAACATCATCAACACCATTTTTATGAAAAACTTTAAGGAAACTATCAAGAACATGACTGCCGGCGACTGGATTCTGCTTGGCATGAGCGCAATCGCGCTGGGGATAATCATTTGGCTCACAGGAGCCGACAGTGACGCGGCTCTTGCCACCGGGACAATTCTGACCACCGCCAAGGGGGGTATGCACTTTGTCGACGGTCCGCTGACAACGGCCGTGACCGCCGAGGCGTCGCCCGGCTTGCTCAGAAACGAGATTGACAGCCGCATCGTCAAAATTCGCCCCATGGCAACCCCTATCGACCAGATTACTCGCTGGGCCGGCTGTCGCCCGAGTGGCTCGATGAAGGTCGAGTACTATTCGGTTGACACCAAGCCTATGGAAACGACCACCGGCGCTCAAGTGACTTCTGCCGGCTATGACCGCGCCACCGACACGTTTGAAATCCCTGTAGCCGTGCCCGCCATTTTCAGCCCCGGCGACACAGTGCTCTTCCCCGACGCCGTTCTGTCGGCCGGCCCTCAGGCCATCGTCGGTTACGTCGTCACCGTCGGCGACCGCTCCCTCAAGGTCAAATTGGTCAATGTTGACCCTGTCGACGATTTCTCGGACCCCGGCGCAAAGATTCCCAACGGCTCGACGGTCGTCAGAATGGGCCGTGCCGCCACCGAACTCGAGGTGCAAACCTCTCAGTTTGAAGCGCTTCCCGTCAAGAAAAGCAACCTGTGTCAGATTTTCAAAACCCAGGTTGAGCAGTCGACCTATCAGAAGATTGCCGACAAGGAAGTAGGTTGGAATTTCTCTGACCAAGAAGAGGTCGCCATCATTGACATGCGCCTTGGCATGGAGCGCAGTTTCCTTTTCGGACGCCAGGCGCGCTTCACCGACCCCGTCAAGCACGAGGAGGTGCTGATGACCGACGGCATCTGGAATCAAGCCGGCAAAGACTGGACTTATGACCCCGACGAGGACCTTACAATGAAAAACCTCATCGAACTGATGCGCACCGCCTTCACGGGCAACAGCGGCTCGTCGCGCAAAATCCTCGTCGCCGGTTCGGGACTCATCGAGCGTCTCAACAACCTCGACCACACCAAAATCATCGGCGCCGACACGACCGTCACCAAGTGGGGCATCGACTTTACCGAGTTGCGCTCAAAGTTTGGCACACTCTACGTCGTTCACAGCGAGGTCCTCGACAGTTGCAACCACACCGACGACGGCCTTATCATCGACCCCGAGTATATGACCAAATATAGCCATGTGCCATTCCGCACCGAGCGCCTCGACCTCAAGCGCAGCGGCATCCGAAACACCGAGGCCGTCGTCATCACCGAGGCCAGTTGCCTGGTGCTCCGCTACCCCGACGCCCACGTCCGCGTCACCGCCAAGGCCTAAGTCCCGGCCCGATTCCGCCTCCCTGGCCTACGCCGCATATTCCACACAAATCACCCTCTTCCCGCGAGGTCGCGCCAATTCCCGGCACGGCCTCGCGTCCTGATTATTATGTTGAAAAATTTTATGGTGCATCAGAAGGTGATAGCGGTTGAGAGTCCGACGAGCAGCGATGATGTGACGCCCGTGCGAGAGGCCGTGCGGGTGATGTAGTAGGGGGGATCGACGGGCTCGGGAGCCGCCGGGATGTCAGACGGAGTAATCTCAAAGTGATAGCCGGCAAGTTGATAGCCGAGCGAAAGACGGCAACTGAAGTTATCAGTCAGTCGAAGACCGGCGGCGACTGTTACACGTCCCGCCGGGGTGCCACTCCCGGCAGTGACGGCGCGGTCAACCGAATCGAGATTGAAGTTGAAGTAATATCCTGCTGAGACAGTAGTGGTTAAGTCAAAAATCCGTGACAGCTGACAGCGATAATACCCCCCGACCATTGCGCCGACCGAGTTGAGCGGAGCAACAGCAGTGCGGCGACTGTGCTGAATAATCTGAATAGGTGTGGACATGAGCCCAACCTCGGCCGATGCGCCCCACCGGTCGCCAAGCGCAACGCCGCCGTGTAGCGCCGCCGTCAGCGCCGGCGACTGTATAATCTGCCCGTCGCCAATCGACACGCGCCCAATAGGCAACGCCATGCCAGTCGATACCGACAGCGACGACAGATTGACATTGTCTTCCTCAAGGGAGTAACCCACGCCACCGTTTCCTTTGAAAATCAGGTCGCTAACATAATAGCCGAGTTGAGCCGACAGGATGCCGATGCCGGCACCGGCAACAACGTCAGTGGGAAAATGACGCCGCTCGATGACGCGCGACACACCGACGCCCGTCGCCACCGTATAGGCCCCGACTGCCCACCACGGCGAGATGTCGCCAAGTTCGCGTGCCACCACCGTCGCGCCCATGAACGCTCGGGCCGTGTGGCCCGAGGGGAACGAGCGACTGTCGCTACCGTCGGGTCGCGGCGCGTCGATGCTATGCTTGATTGTGTAGACACTCGCAGCGAGTATCGCCACGCCGACGCCCTCGCTGACCGCCATCTGCCCCCACCCCGACAGCGTCGGCGCCCCCGCGGCTTTCGCCAGCCATGGAATAACCAGCGGCACATACTGCACCACGTCGACCGCAGCAAATCCACTGCCCGGCGTCGCGTCGAGATACGCCGGCTGATTGCTGCCCAGGCGTCCCATCGACCCCAGAGCCACAAGCGACGTCCCCGCCGCGACGGCCGCACGACCCGACATGTCAAGCCCCGGCTTGACACTATCCACATCAACCCGAGGCGACGCCGTCAGCGGCATCGCCAATATAGCGACAAGCACCATAATCAGTATTTTGCGGGCAACGCTTTGCATGTTTATCAAACAGGGGAGGCACACGATAAGTTGCGCAAAGTTAGCAAAAATTCCCGAACCCGCCCTCCGCCCAACATCGAGCCCGGCCATCCGCATCAAAAAATTTCACATTAACCTGTCCAACTGCAACAATCTGAAATCGGCCGACTTTCTACGGGAAAGCTCATTATCCACAGCAGATTTTTTAGGTTTTGTAAGAGCTCTATAAGATTGACATGATTTTCCTTATATTCCTTAATATTACCTATCCAACTTCGGTAAGACTCTCACCTCTTCCATTGCATGAAATTAAATAGAAACATAAAGACACCAATTCAGTGAAAGAAACCGGAAAATCGCAATTTAATCATTTATTTGTCATACACACAATTGGAAAGGATTTCAGGGGCAATACCTTTGACTTCTGCAATTCTTGCTTTTAGATATTCTTCAGTTGATAAATCGGGATAATAGATTCTATTTATGGGAGCATCCGATCCAAACATCGTTCTTGCAGTCAGCCCTTCTTCTTTTAATTTTTTTACATATTCTATGGGCATGAACGCAGTATCTGTCCACACATTAGGATATCGTTTCATTAAAAAGATAGTCTCATGAATAGGCCTTCCATGAGCCAAAACGAAAGTCAAATCTGGATTGTCAACTATTATTTGTTGAAAAACAGCTGCACGACATGTATCCCACTCCCCGGTATGCAACAATACTGGAACATTACCCAAACGCTTGGCTATTAGAATATAATTGGTCTCCAAAAAATTTGAATTAGCAAATTGAGGATGAGCAATATAATGAAGTTTTATGCCATACCATTCAATTTTACTATTAAATAAATATTCCAAGGGCCATTTCTTCTTAATCATTCTTGGTGTAATCCAAAGAATAGGCTTGATATTTTCCCTTCCTGCTAAAGCAAATAGTTGAAAAAACTCCGTTTTAACATTATGATAAAGTTCTGCACAAATAGATGTAGAAGAAAGACAAGCTTTTAATATACCTGCCTTTCTTAAAGCATGCCAAACCTCATGAGGAGAATGATATCCGTCAGAATACCATCCGACATGCACATGATTATCAACACTCACCTTTTTCAGGAGTAAATAGTTCTTTCAATTCATTTATCTTATTTCCATATCGTTGTTCAGCAATTTTTTTATTCAAAAATGCTACATCGCAGAAATGTTTGTTAATCTTAAACATATCACCGCCACTCTCATTATAATTTCTAACCAAACACATTGAACAATATTGGCGAGCCTCACAGTCCACACATTGGGGAAACGCTGCATTAGTGATTTTCCTTAATTCCTTTATTCTTTCACTCTTTTCCCAAATATTTTTAAGTGTATCACTATAAACATTTCCTAAAACATAATCTTGCCATCCGGCACACGGATAAACATCTCCATTAGCTGTAACACAACAATTGTCATATCCTACCCCGCAAATTGGTCTGTTTAAATATCTTTCTCTATCGAATTGAATTACAGCTTCTTTTGGTTTAATTTTTTCTAAATCAGAAGCATAATCTAAATCATAATCGATAATATCATTGATAACCTTTTCAGTTTCTGCTAAAGATAATCTATTAGCCAAATTGCCGGTATCTAAATCTGCCTGTGCCATCATTATATAATCAGTTTGAGCACTTACTTTAAGAGACTGTGCATATTTTAAAACTTCTTTATAGCCATCTTTATTTGCTTTCATCAAAGGACAAGAAATTTGAACAGGCACATCAGCGGCTACCAATTTTTCAATTGCTGCTTTTGTCTTTTTGAAAGAACCTTTTACGGTCGTTATAAAATCATGAATTTCAGAATTCATTGAATAAAGGGAAACTTGTACTAAAGATATATTTGTATCTTTCATAGCCTTTATTTCACTATCTGTAAGGCTAATAAGATTAGAAAGCACAGAAATCTTTAAGTCTTTTTCCCTACAGTAATATAGAATTTG
>JAFLTK010000346.1 GCA_022511505.1 Muribaculaceae bacterium | reverse complement strand
GTCATCAGGATCAGCGACATGAGTAGGGGAGAGGTCAGTCCCTCGCGCACAATCCGGCGTGCGTCGTTGTCGCGACGGGCGCCGACGAGGTGGGCAACCTGAACCGAGAAACCGACGGCCGCCGCCGAGCATAGTCCGAAAAATAGCCATGTCGTCGTGGCGACGAGCCCAATCGAGGCCGAAGCGTTTGCGCCCAAACTTCCAACCATCGCCGCGTCAATATATTCCATGATGATTGCCGATAGTTGGGCAATCATCGCCGGGATACTGAGTTTGATGGCCATGGAGATGCAGCGGCCCGTGCTGTGTCGGGTCGGGTCGTTGACAAAGTCGGTCAGGCGCGCTTCTGAGAGTTTCAAAATTAGAGAATAGTGAATAGAGATTAGATAATAGATATTGTCGAGATAAATCGCGGTATATCGAGATTTAACGCGATTTATAAAGACGTATCAAGAGGTTGATGTCATCACGGGGGTTACTCCGCGGTTTTGATGACGACGGCACCGGCCGCGGCGCGTGAGTTTTCGTCGATGATTGTCTCGCCAATCGAGCCGGCGGTGATACTCCCGGCTGTGGGGTTCTTGATGCTTGTGACGTGGCCCTTGATGGTGGCGTCGAGCGTCGAGAACTCAAAGGCAAGGTCGGCGTCGGGAGCCAGTTCACAGTCGACCATTTTCAGGTCGGTGCAATAGCAGAGCGGTTGAGTGCCCGAGATGCGACAGTTGATGAGCGTCAATCCGCGCGAGTGCCAACCGAGGTATTCGCCGTTGATTTCACAGTTGATGACCGTCACATTCTCGGTGTTCCAAAACGCGTCCTTGGTGTTGAGGACGGCGTCACGAATGGTGACGTTCTTGGTGTACTGAAACGAGTAATTGCCGTTCTGGTGGTAGCGCTCGATGTCTATGTCGCTGCAGTGCATGAAAATATAGTCGGCATGGTCGACCTTGACGTCGCGAAGCGTCACGCCGTGACAGTGCCACAGGGTCTCGGCGGCGTCGGGGATGGTGACGCGCTCGAGACGAAGGTTGTGCATGTCGCGGAACATCTTGGGGGCCTCGACGAGAGTGTCGCTCATCACCAAGTCGCGCGAGTACCACAGCGCCGCGCGAGCGCCCGGGGTGAACAGGCAGTGCTTGATAGTGAAGCCGTTAACGTGCCAGAAAGGGTACTTGCCCTCAAATCGGCAGTCGACAGCCTCGATATTGCTGCACTCCTTGATGGCCGACTCGCCGGCATGGATTGTCACATTTTCCAGACGCAGGTCATGGGACCCGTAGAACGGACGCTCGCCGCCGGTCTCGATATCTTTAATTGTAGTCATGATGACGTTTTGTTAAAAACCGACGGCACCGCCTTTTTCGAGGCGAGCCGTCGGCGTGAATTGGAATAGAGAGAATTATGAAAGGGTTATTTTACAAACTTGATGGCCTTGTTGCCCTGGCGGCTGATGTAGATGCCGGCGGGAGCGTTGTTGATGTCAACCTTGACACCGCGCAGGTCATAGTACTCAGTCTCGCCATTGGCAGTGCTGATAACTACCGACTGAACACCGGTGGTTGAAGTTACAGTAACCTGGAAAGTCTTGGTGTCAACCGAGCGGGTTGCGGCCTGACGAGTAGCAGTGATGTTGCAAACGCCATCAGAAACCGGGATGATGTAGTTGCGCTCTGAAACGTAGGCGATGTCGTCGTTATCAGACTCAAATGTCACGTTATCCATCGGGTCAACAACGAGTTTCCAAAGGTCGTCGAGGCTCAGCTGGATTGCGATTTCTTCCTCGGTGTCAAAGAGACCTTCGGTAGATTCAATTTCGTTGGTTGTAAAAGTAACGGGGATTGAGATACCGTCCCAAACTACGTCGATAAACATCTTGACAATGTTGTTGTCATTGATTGTGCCCTCGAGAGAAACCTCGGCAATGAGTTCGCCGTCAAGGAGTTCGAGAGCGGGAACATAACCCTCGTATGCAACGATGTCACACTGTTGTGTGGTAGTTACATTGTCAACAACGATGTCGCCGATAGACTCGTCACCAAGCGTGGCGAGAGTGAAGTCGGGGAGCATGAAAGTGCAGGTGGCTTCACCGGCTTCGTTCATTGTCGGGAAGATAGTAATCTGTTTGGACTCATTTTCAGCCAAAGGAGAGCCCATCATTTCTACGTTCAGATAACCGTCAAAATATTGAGCGTTCAGAGGCTTGGTGGTAAATGTGACGGGGATAGGCATGCCTTCCCAGGTTACGTTGATGTTCATATTGACATCACCGTCCTTGATTGTACCATCAAGAGTAACATCGGCAGTAAGCATACCACCGAGCAATTCCATACCCTCTACAACACCGGTGTAGGTTACAGTACCGTCGGCAGCGGTTTCATATTTAGTGTTGGGAACAACGATGTTACCAAGCTGCAATTCTTCAGAGAGGCTGAAGTTGGGGAGAGTAAAGGTGCAAGTACCGTTGTCGGCATGGTCGATGAAAACTGTGGTGTTCTTGTTGACAGCGAGGGGAGAATCCATCATTGATACATTCAGATAACCTGCATAGGGGTCACCGGTAACTTCAACGGGGGGTTCGGGATCACCACCCTTGACGTTGAATTGGAAGGTGTAGACGTGGCTGCTCTTGCCGTCGCGGTCGGCGTCGACGTTGCTGACGGTAACGGTCAGGATACCGGTAGCTTCGTCATACTCAGAAGTAGCCTCGGCGGTCTGACCAATCAACTTTAACGAAATAGCATCAGCGTCATATTCGGCGTCAACGGCAACGATAGCGTCCTCGTCGGGGGTAACGGTGATGTCACCGGCAGTCAGAGACTCGAGACGAGAGTAGTAGTAGAGCTTAACGTTGTCGACTGTTAAAGAGTTACCCTGCTTGATAACAGCTTTACCACCGAAATAGTCACCTGCCGAGAATACGATATTCATCATGGTAGGAGTTGCATTGCTCTTATATTCAATTTCCTGATAGAACTCAGTCCAATCAGTTGTACTCTCAGTGTCGGTGATGTCATATTCTAGAACTGAAATCAATTCAGCATCTTCTGAAGCTTTGACGGTTCCACCCTGCGAATAGCTCTTGCCAAGAATATTGACATCACGGTTGACCATGGTAACGGTTTTTGTGCTAAGTAAACCGATATTTGCAGGAACTTTTTCTTGTGTCCATTCTCCTTTCCATGAATAGAAAAGGATTGTGGATTTTTCAGTTCCGTCTTTTCTTTCGCGCTGATACATAAACCCCATTGCATCAGGGCGATAAGTAAACGCAATACCACCGAAAGAACCACCGTCAGGATTTGAAGCATTCATTCCTTTTGCAGTTGACCATGTGGTACCAAGTGTCATATATCCGGGAACAGATTGTGACTGTAATATACTATTGGGGCTGTTAATCAGTTTAGCTGCGCTGGTCGAGTTATACCCATCAACTTCTTGACCAACTTGGGTTGCTCCGGTACCCGACATGCCGGCAACGTGAGAGATACACCAATAGTTAGGTGTTTTACCTACTTTTTTGGTATTAGGGTCGCTGGTCCAAGGGGTACAGTCGACCCAGCCGCCTTCAAAGTCGGCGTTGGGGACCTGCTGGGCAGCGGCGGGGAGGGTTGAGCCTATCGCTAAAAGCCCGAGTAATAATGATTTGTAAAGTTTTTTCATATTATAAGATTTATGTTTTTGTTTAACTCATAAATGCGATGCCAATCTATCATTTATGACAAAATATAGCAAAGACGTGGCAAATTTAACAAAAATATCGCTTTGAGGGGCGAAATACGCTGATTTTTAACACTCTATTTAACATTTTACGATAAAATGGCTACCTTTTTTCTCTTTTTTGCCAATAATTGCCGTCAGTCGGCTAATGTTGTGACAAGAAGCTCCTGCACCTCGTTTACAGTCAAATGGAAGAGGTGGGAGTAGTGGAAGGGGTGTGGTTCTAATGCCGTCACGAGGCCAACGCCAACGCCGCGTCACAAGCGTACCGAGCGGGAGCTTTCCGGGTTTATCTGGGGAAGGGACCGAGGATTTTGATGGCGTCGAGTTCAACAGCGTCGAGGGAGTAGGAGCCGAGGATGCCGATGCCGCCGTCGATGTTGGAGTATAATTTGATAGGCTCGGTGACGCCGAGGTCTATCATGCCGCCGTGTAGGCCTCCGTCGATGTTGCCGTTGTAGAGTCTTGATAGTAGATACAGATAATAGGAGCGTTAAATGGAGTAGAGTTTTATGTTTCGTTTCATCATTCCTACACCCGCCAGGGGATAGTAATCGGTGACTAACTCCTTGACAACGAGGGTGTGGGTTGTTCCGTCGATGCCATAATCGGTGAACGGCAACCCCCATGGGCTATATGGTTCCCATCCGGGGACGACGGCGTTGATATGGTTGGCAAGTTGCTGGAATACAAACTCATAGGTGTAGTCGCGTTCGCCCATATTGAGATTACCCATCAGGGGGCCGACGTCGTCATAGTGGAGGAAATAGTAGTTGTCGACATTGGCGGGGTCGGTGAATGTAATTTTATAGGTGATGATATAGTCGTCGTCAAAATAAATGTGCATCGGCCCTTGGCGTTCAATCTCGATTGATTCTATTTTGACTCGCGCGGGGATGGTGTCTCTACATTCTACTGATTGCCCTAAATATGTGGTCTTCAATTCTATAACGTCGTTTTCGGCAGGCTTGTAGGTGGATTCATAGAGATTGTTGACGGGGTTGAATGTCATCGGCCCTTTATCGATGCCGTTTACGCTGAGCAATAGTTGTAAATCCTTCACAAAATCTTTTCCGGTGTGCGCGTCAGAATAAAAGTAGGTGCGGGTTGCCGAGGCGGCAACGACCGAGTCGGGGTTTACTATCGAGTTTATTGTCAACAGATGTTCCCCGTCCTGTTCCTTGTATTTGTCAAGATTGATGTCTTGGTAGCAACCTGACGCGATGGATAGGAACAGGGCGCTCGAAGCGATATGTAGGAGTTTGATTTTCATGACTTTAAAATTCGTAGGTCCAAGAAACCGATGGAACGACGGGGATGAGTCCGAGTTTGCGGAACTCGCGACGCGGTGCTTCATTCCAGTTATACACATTTTGCTTCACGATTGTCAATGTGTTCAGATGGCAATAGGCGTTGTATAGGCTAAAGTTCCAGATGGTCCTTTTGCCGTTTTTCAACTTCTTATAGAGGCTCATCCCGAGGTCAAGGCGGTGATAGGCCGGGAGGCGCACGTTGTTTCTACCCGAGATATACCCGAGACCGGTCAGTTGCTCGTAGGTGTTGCCTTCCCATTTGCCGCCGTCGGTAGACGACGGTGAATCGGTAAAATCGGCTCCTGGGATGTCGTAATTGTAGAGCGAGAGGGTCATTCGGTTGCCGGTCATGTAGGTCCAGCCGGCGTTGAACTCGATGCGTTCGTTGAGGCGGTAGTTGGCGGTGATGTTAATCTTGTTGCGGTTGTCAAATTTGGCGGGGAACATCAGGCCGCCGTTCAGTTGGTCAAACTTGCGCCGGTTCCACATCAGGCCGTAGCTGAGCGCGCCGGTTACTTGGCCAACTTCCTTGGTGACAGTAAGGTCGGCACCGTATGCCCACCCTCGGCCGGTGACTGTCTTCGCGTCCCACGGCAGTTTTGGATTCAGCGACGATATTCCCTCGCGGTATTCCACCAGATTGCGCATATCCTTGTACCATCCCTCGAGCGAGAAGTATAGTTGCCACCATGGCAGGTTGCCGTAGAGACCCAGCGCAAATTGGTCGCTCGACAGCGGTTGCTTGCCGGCGCCGATTGGTTGCCAGAGGTCGGTAGGCAGGCTGATATAGTTGGCCGATACTTGTTGGACAAATTGGTTGATGTGGGCGTAGGAGGCTTTGACGCTATAGTCGGGCGAAACGTTGACGCGGAGCGATGCACGCGGTTCGAGGCGAGGGAAGGAGGTGCCGCTGATGAAGTGGTCAACGAACCTGAGGCCGACGTCGAGCGAAGCCACGTCGCCAAAGTTGAAAAGGTTGTCGATGTAGGCAAAAACCTCGTCGGACTTTACCGACGGGTTACCGTTGTTGTCGTCCCACTGCTGGCGGTTGTCGGTAAACTCGTTGACAATTCCCTCGGGATGATAGTTGTGGTTGACATAGCCGGCGCCGACTTTCAGCAACCATGTTTCGCGCCATTGCTGCATGTACCGGGCGTTGACCCCAAAGTCTCCAATTGAGTTGAATGTCGAGTTGTAGGTTCTGCCGTATGTATCAGAATCATCGAGATTTGACTGATGTTCATTGACTTGGGCATAGCGGGAGGAGTAGCGCGTATAGTAGGCGATGGCGTTGAGATAGCCTCCACCAAGGCGATAATCGGCATTGAGGGATACACCCAGGTTACCCCATGACAGTCGGTTGCTGTTCTCGTCAAAAAAGCGGTCAACGGCGTTTCCGGTCTCAAATTCACGTTGCCCAATCTTCAGATAATCATGGCCAGAGTAGCCGACGGCATATATCTTGCCGCCGCCGACGTTCCAGTCGACGCGGGCGTTGAAGTCCATGAAATTATAGGCGGCGAGGGTCTTCTTACCATTCTTTTTTCGGATGGCGTTGAACACGGCGAGTGTCGGCAGACCTATGATGTCAATCCACGAGCGTCGCACCCCGGCGCTGAAAGCCAGGCGGTCCTTGAGGATTGGCCCGGTCACATAGCCGTTGAACGCCAGGAGTCCTACGGTCACTTTACCCTCGTAGGTCTCGAAGTTGGGGGTGTTCATCCTGATGTCGGTTATGCTCGAGATGCGTCCGCCAAAACGCGCGGGGAAGGCCGACTTGAAGAAGTCTATCTTGTTGATTGTCGCGACGTTAAACGACGAGAAAATGCCTCCAAGGTGGGCGACGTGATAGAGCGGAATCCCGTTGTAGAGAAACAGATTCTGGTCATTGTCACCGCCGTGGACATAGAGGCCCGAGAAGCCCTCGACCCCTTGGGATACGCCGGGCAACGTCTGCAACGTCTTGATGACATCGGGTTCGCCAAATAGCACCGGCAGTCGTGTAATTGCTTCATGGCCAATTACATGGCGGCCCATCTCGGCGGCCTTGAGATTGCGGTTTGCGCCTGTGGCCGTGACGATGACCTCGTCGAGAGTGGGTATCGACAGGGTGTCGGCATCGTTGGCGGCAAATGTCGTGATGGCTGTTGTTGCCAGGATTAAACCGATTAATAATCGTTTGGGCATGGTTAACGTCGTGTCAGATAGACAATTATGCCTTGCTTTGAGTAGTGCGTAAGCGGGTCGCCGGTGAATTGGCCGGTGACGCTGTAGTTGGTGCCGTTCATCTCGGTTGAGCCCTCAAAGTCATCAAGGCCTGCGCGCACCGTTATATTAGTAGTTTTGCCCTTCTTGGGTAATCCCTTGATTTTCAGGGTTGAGTCATATTGTGGAAAATAGATGTCGTCCATCAGATAGCCGTCGACCGGTTTTGAGTGCACGGTGATTTCGGTAACTGAGGTTTGTAGGTCACCGTCAACGTAGACTTGCACCTGATTTTGGAGGTAGGTCCAATCGCGAGGGCTACCGGAGATGTCTTGCGTGGGGTCGTCCTCGTCGTTGCACGCGTTTAGACCGATGGCCATGAGGCAGACGGCAGCGATTCTGAGAGTTTGTAGAATCTTGTTCATAGATTTTTGTTTTTGATTGTTGTCGATTGCAATTTAAGGTACAAAATAAGTGATATTTTTTGTCTTGTCGCTGAACATTTGTTCAGTGATGATGCAAAGTTAGGTTAAAGTAGTCGATTTACCCCCCCCGATTGTTAATTTGTGTTAAAACGACGCGAGGGGGATTTTTTTCGCCCTTTGGGCTCATACCGGGGACAAAAAATCAGAGAGGCGCGAGCCGATTGAATGGTAACGGGATTGGTTTCTCGCGACCAAGGGCGGCGAGCAACCGGCGGCGAGCAGGGACATAAAAAATCGAGAGCCGGCTTCGCGATGACCGACTCTCGATTGTAGATTTTTTCCTTTGCGCAAGGTTATTTCTTCTTGCTCTTGGAATAGCGGCTCATGAACTTATCGACGCGACCGGCGGTGTCGACGAGTTTCTGCTTACCGGTGAAGAAGGGGTGTGACGAACTGGTAATCTCGAGTTTTACCAGGGGGTAGGTTACACCATCAACTTCGATAGTTTCGCGAGCGGCCACTGTTGAGCGAGTGATGAAGATTTCGTCGTTTGACATGTCTTTGAAAACGACCTCGCGATAGTTTGAAGGATGAATATCTTTTTTCATTTTTGCAAAAATATTTAATTATCAAAGTGTTACGCGCCGCTGGTAAGGCGGCTACTTTGTAATGGCACCGCAAATGTAAGCATTATTCTTTAATCTGCAAAGGATTAGGTCAAAAAACTTTTTCACTGGCCGGCGATGGTGACGATTGTGCCGTCGGGTCGGTGGGTCAGCGGGGAGACCTTGGTTGAGCGCAGGCGCGACTTGCCCGAGTTGGCCGAGTCGTGGTAGAATATCCACCAGTCGCCGTCGTGGTTGACGATGCTGTGGTGGGTTGTCCATCCCTTGACGGGAGTCATGATTTCACCGGTGTAGGTGAATGGTCCGTAGGGCGAGTCGCCGATGGCATAGCATAGCAGATGGGAGTCTCCCGTCGAGTAGGAGAAATAGAGGCGACCGTCGTTTTCGTGCATCCACGATGCTTCATAGAAACGGTGGGGATTTCCCTCGGCGAGCGGTTGTCCCTCGGCATCGACGATTTCCAACGGGCGGGGAGCCTCGGCGAGCGACAGCATGTCGTCAGAGAGGCGTGCAACTCGCGGCATCATTGCCGTTTCACCCTTAGCGGGTCGGTCGCGGTCGGCGATAAATTCGTTGTCGGGGTAGTTCTGCAACTGTCCGCCACCGAGGCCGCCGAAGTAGATATAGAAGTTGCCGTCATGATTGAACACAGCCGGGTCGATGCTATATGTTCCCGCAATCGGTTCAGCTTGCGGCGTGAACGGGCCCTCGGGTGCAGTGGCAGTGGCAACACCGATTTTGAACAGTCCGTCTTTGGCACGGGCGGTGAAATAGAGGTAATAGATTCCGTCGCGCTCAACACAGTCGGTGGCCCACAGTTGGCGCTCGGCCCACGGCACTTGCTCGAGCGACATGACACAACCGTGGTCGGTAACCTTACCCGTCATCGGGTCGCCATCAATCGAAAGCACGTGATAATCGCGCATGTCGAAGTGGTTGCCATCCGTTCCGTCGGTAACCGGCGAGTCCCAATCGTGGGACGGATAGATATAAATTTTGCCGTTGAACACGTGGGCCGCCGGGTCGGCCATATAATCGTCGGGCCACAGATAGCGCGCCTTGGCTTTAACCGTAGCGCCGTCCATGCTCGTGTCCTCAATCTTCCCAACGGCTGCTCTCTCAATCTTATCAGCAGCCGACGCGACATTCTCGCTACCATTCGTCACTTTATCAGCCGCCGACGCGACATTCTCGCTACCGTTCGTCACTTTATCAGCAGCCGACGCGATAACCGCCCCGGCCATCATCATCAAAAACAAATATCTCGTTTTCATCTTATATCACATTATTTTTCTGCAAATATAATAAAAATCAATAAAAGAGATGTGTTAAAAGGTGTTAAGGGGCGGGGGTGTAGATGGTGGGCGGCGGAAAAATGAGTAAATTTGCATTTTAATCTGTACATTATATATTAGAATATGCTTAGAAAGATTAGGATAGTTTTGGCTCTCGTGTTTTGGATTGGCGTAACGGTGCTTTTCCTTGACGCGACGGGTGTTGTGTCGGGATGGCTTGGCTGGATGGCCAAGGTGCAGTTTATCCCGGCAGTGCTGGCGTTGAATGTCGGTGTGATTGTTTTTCTGGCGGCATTGACGCTGTTGTTTGGTCGCGTTTATTGTTCGGTTATTTGTCCGCTTGGCGTGTTCCAGGATATAGCGTCGTGGCTGAGCGGTTTGCGTCGCGGCAAGCGTTTTCGCTTTGGCTATGCAAAGGCGCTGACAGCGTTAAGGCTGGTGATGCTCGGCGTGATGGTCGGCGCGATGATTGCGGGTATCGGCATCATTGTGGCAGTCCTCGACCCGTATAGCGCCTACGGCCGCATGGTGTCGTCGTTCCTCATTCCGGCCTACGACTGGGTTAACAGTCTGCTTGCCGGCGCCGCCGAGCGTGCCGATAGTTACATGTTCTTTGACTATCAATATCGCCCGACGACGGTGGCCACGCTTAGCGTGGCCGGCGCGACGCTCGTGGCCATTGTGGCGCTGGCGTGGTGGAAAGGTCGTTGGTATTGCAACAGCATCTGTCCCGTTGGTACGATTTTGGGCGTGTTGTCACGTTATGCGTTGTTTGGCGTGAAGATAGATGTTGATAAATGCAACTCTTGCGGATTATGTTCGCGTGGCTGTAAAGGTCAGTGTATCAATGGTAAGGCCCACGAGATAGACAATAGCCGCTGTGTCGGTTGCATGGATTGTATCGACATCTGCAAGCACGGGGCCATCAGTTACGGACGTCGCAACCGTCGCGTCGACGTGAAGACGGCTATCCCGGTTCAGGATGGTGCCGACACGTCGCGCCGCGAGTTTCTCTCGCTGGCAGCCTTGATGGGCACAACCGCCGCGGTCAAGGGTGCAGAGAAGTTTGTCGACGGCGGATTGGCGGCCATCGAGGAGAAGAAAACGCCCAACCGCGAGACCAAGCCGGTTCCCCCCGGCGCGCAAGGCATCAAGCATTTCCACGACCATTGCACGGCGTGTCAGTTGTGTGTCAGTCGTTGTCCCCACGGCGTTTTGACCCCGTCGACCGACCTCGACACACTGCTTCACCCCGAGATGAGTTTTGAGAATGGTTATTGCCGACCGGAGTGTAACGTGTGCAGTAGCGTCTGTCCGGCCGGAGCGATTAAACCGGTGACTGTCGAGGACCGCACGGCTATCCAGGTTGGTCACGCGGTGTGGGTGCGCGACAATTGTGTACCCGTCAGCGAGAACCTCGAGTGTGGCAACTGCGCGCGCCATTGTCCGGCAGGGGCCATCACGATGGTGCCCTCTGAATTTGGCAACGAGGATTCGGTCAAGATTCCCTCGGTCAACGCCGAGCGTTGCATTGGCTGCGGCGCGTGTGAGAACCTCTGTCCGTCGCGTCCGTTCAGTGCAATTTATGTCGAGGGACACCGCAACCACCGCGTTATCTAAGATTAAAGTTTAATTCGCTGATAATGTTCTTATTATAAACCTTTTAAACTTATAAACCTTTTAAACTTCAACTTTACATTTTGCGCAAAGTTGAATTTTAAGTTGAGTTTACGAAACTTAAATAGGAAATACGATGAAGAAATCAATCGACCCCATATCTCGCCGCAGTTTCATCAAGAAAGTCGGAGCAGGAGGCGCCGCCGTTGCTGTTGCATCACTGACCGGATGCAAGGTTGACAACAAAACCGAGTCCATCACCACCGGTACATCGTCAAAGAAAGAGCCCGGCGAGATGACCTACCGCGAGACCCTGACCACCGGCGATAAGGTCTCAATCCTCGGCTATGGCTGCATGCGATGGCCAACCAAGCCGTCGCCCGACGACCCGACGGAGCAAATCATCGACCAAGACGCTGTCAATGAGTTGGTTGACTATGCGATGAAACATGGCGTAAACTACTATGACACGTCGCCCGTCTATTGCAAAGGAGAGTCAGAGCGAGTTACCGGCATTGCGTTGTCACGCTATCCGCGCGACAGTTATTTCATTGCCACAAAGGCCTCAAACTTCAACTCGGCGACGTGGCCGCGCGAGGAGTCGATAGCGATGTATCGCAACTCGATGAAATATCTCCAGACCGACTATATCGACTACTATCTGCTGCACAGCATCGGCCAAAACGGCATGGAGGCTTTCAACAACCGCTATATCAACAACGGCTTTCTTGACTTCCTGCTTGCCGAGCGAGAGGCCGGGCGTATTCGCAATCTCGGTTTCTCCTATCACGGTGATATCGAGGTGTTTGACTACCTGCTGGCTAACCATGACAAGTATAAATGGGACTTCGTTCAGATTCAATTGAACTATGTAGACTGGAACCATGCGAGCGGTCGCAACACCAACGCGTCCTATCTCTATGACGAGCTCGACCGTCGCAACATCCCGGCCGTCATAATGGAGCCGCTGCTCGGCGGCCGTCTCGCCGATATGCCCGACTACCTTGCTACGCGCTTCAAAGAGCGTCGACCCGAGGACAGCCTGGCGTCGTGGGCGTTCAGATATGCAGGCACCCACCCGCGCGTGCTGACCGTTCTGAGCGGCATGACCTACATGGAGCATCTTGTCGACAATCTCGCAACCTACTCTCCCTTAGAGCCTTGCACGGCCGAGGAGCTCGATTTCCTCGAGGATGTGGCAAAGGGATTCATTGCGAGCGACGCGGTTCCCTGCACGGCGTGTCAATACTGCATGCCCTGCCCGTTTGGCATCGACATCCCGGCCGTCTTTGGTCACTACAACAAAATGGTCAACGACGGCACTATCGACAAGACGACCAGAGCCGAGGCGTTCAACGACGCGCGACGCAAATTTCTCGTGGGCTACGACCGCAGTGTTCCCCGATTGCGACAGGCCAACCACTGCATCGGGTGTCACACTTGCGAGGAGCATTGTCCGCAATCGATTAAGATTGCAAAGCGCATGCACAAAATCGACAGTTATGTCGAAAAACTAAAACGCGGGGAGGTCTATGACGCAGAGGCTTAACGAGGCCCTCGCGGGGCACGCGCTGGCGGTGATGACCGCCGCGGGTGAGATTGTGACGGCCGACGGTCGCGGTGTCCGTCCGCTTTACACATTATATAAAGAGCGACCCGAGGCGCTTCGCGGCGCGACCGTCGCCGATAGGGTAGTTGGCCGCGGGGCGGCGGTCATTATGGTCGCCGCCGGCATCGGCCGTCTCGAGACCCCCGCGATTAGCCGCCCGGCCCTCGACCTGTTGACGACCCACGGTATCCCCGTCGAGGCGACACGGGTTGTCGAGATGATTGTCAACCGAGCCGGCACCGGGCCGTGTCCGGTCGAGGCGTTGACGTCCGGTGTGGATGATATTGGCAGGTGTATTGAGTTGATTGAGGGGTTTTTGGCAACGCATTGATGGGTGTTGTGGACGGGGACTGAATTTTTTGTGGGGATGATGTCACCTTTCGGGTGGTTGGTGTGTCTAATAGGCGAGGATTCTCAAAAAAGATAACCTGATTGTAAAACTTTAACCCCCCAATACAATGGAAGAAGAAATGTTTGTTTCGATAGCCATCTGCGTCATTTTGCCGATAATGATAGTGTGGCTCGTTCAGCGAACCGTTACCAACCGCGACAACAAGAACGCAGAGATTATACTCAAAGCGATTGAAAACAACTCGACCATCGACGCTGATGCGCTGGTCAACGCGCTTGGTCGTCGCAAGGTGTCATCGCGTGAAATTCTCAACAAGCGGTTGCTGCGCGGTTGCATGTTCTCGCTGATAGGCGTTGCGCTCGTTATCTCTGATGTCGTCATGTATTGCACCTCCACCGACCCCGACGGTAACGACATGCTGACCCTGTTTATGATATTTTCGGGAGTCCTGCTGGCTATCGGAATCGCTTATCTGATAGTGTATTACGTCACGCGACGCGAAGTCGACACCGAAACCAAAGAAAGCGAACGCAAAAATTTTTAGTCCACCGCGGGGATGACAAAACAGCAATTCATATACAATGTCAAGTGCCATCAGAGGGCGGTTCGTCGCTTTCTGACGGCACTTTGCTGTGGCGACACCGCGCTGGCCGACGACCTTGCGCAGGACACTTTCGTCAAGGCATATCTGTCGCTCGACAGTTTCCGCGACGAGGCTTCGTTCTCCACCTGGATTTATCGAATTGCATACAACACATTTATAAATAACAGGCGCGGCACGCCGGCGCAGACGGTCCCGCTCGATGACGCGAAAGAGTTGAACGGCACCGAGCGAACCGACGACGCGTTCCGCTATCAGGCACTCTATCTCGCGCTCGGCAAGTTGAGTGAAAAGGAACGCACGTCCATTCTGCTGTATTACATGCAGGGGTATGCTATCGCTGAGATTGCCGAGATAACCGCGAGCAGTGTCGATGCAGTCAAGCAGCAACTGTCGCGCGGACGTCAACACCTATCAACCATTTTAAATGACAAGAAACTATG
Organism: Muribaculaceae bacterium; assembly: GCA_022511505.1. Classification (GTDB taxonomy): domain Bacteria; phylum Bacteroidota; class Bacteroidia; order Bacteroidales; family Muribaculaceae; genus HGM05190. Next base: position 16,808 of record JAFLTK010000346.1, on the reverse strand, counting down.
AAAGACCTTGAAGACAAGCAAATAAGAGAACTGTTTGATGGATTTGAACCGGTTAATGGCGGTGATGACGCTTTTATTGAGCGCGTTGAGCAGAACTTACGAGCGGTTGATAATGCGCGCGAGATGATAGGCGACACACGGCGGTTGCAACGTCGAGCAGTCGTTATTGCCGCCCTTGTCGGCTTCATCGCCGGCATCGCGTCGGTATTGTGCTATGGCATTATAAAACAGCTGATTACATCGGTACTCGCGGCCGCCGATATTCATATCGTTATCAACGGCCTAACCGCCGGCGTTCTCGCCTGGGCCCTGATTTGCACCATAGTTACCGGACTGTCCTACGTCGCCTACGACCTCGTCACCACCCTCCGTCCACGCCGGTAATATCGCTCAACGTTTGTTATTTCTCGCCGTACTCTGTAGGGAGGCAACCGAATTTGTTTTTGAAAACGCGGCTGAAATAATATTTATCTGAGTATCCGCAAAGTCGTGACAACTCGTCAAGGCTAAGAAAATGATTCTTATCATCAAGAAGGGTAGCGGCTTTTTGCATACGGGCGTCGGTCATCAGTTTTGATGCAGATATACCAATCAAAGAGCGCAGGCGGCGGTTGAGGGTTGACCGACTGGTCGCAACCGCCGATGCCATCGCGTCGACATCGGCATCGGGGTTATCGATATTTTCTTCAATATATTTTCTTACCCTTTCAAGAAAAACTTTGTTCTCGTCATTCAGATTATCGTTGATAGTTTCAACCGGTTCACTATTTTGATTTGATTTGAATGACGGGTTAGAGTCGTGGCGGTCTTGTTCCCCGATAATAGCCATATATTTTTTGAGAAGGTCACGGCGTTGTCGGTTAATTTGACGGATATATAACCAAACCAACAAGATTAATCCGATGACTATCAGTATTATAGCGGCGAATGTTAGACGAGCCCACCATGTTTCATACCAGAATCGGGCGACATTGATTTGAAGAATCTTAGTATTATCGACAATTCTTCCATAGCGGTCGGTCGATTGGACATATAATTTATGACTTCCGGGAGATATGTTGAAAAGTGTGACACTCCTAAGAGAGCTTAACGAGGTCCATGGAGAATCGTCAAGACGACTGCGATATAGGATGTCTTTGTTATCGGTATAATCAATTGCGGCAAAATGAATTGTTATATTGCGCTCTTTGGCTGAAAGATTTATTTCGTCGCATGGCGGCAGACAGAATTTTTCTGAGTTACCATTGATGGCGATTGTTGTAAAGACAATTGGAGGGATATAACCGTGGGAGTAAAGGTTATGTGAGGTCGCCAATAAAGCACCTTTGTCGGCACCGAAAATCCAACAGCCATCGGCAAGTCTCAACGGTTGAGTTTCGGTAAAGATGCAGTTGTCTCCCCAGAATGATTTGCTGAAATTTAATGAATGGTTATTGAAAGGATTGAAAAAAATCACATTGTCTACACCGACGATTGCCAGCACCGAGTCAGAAGCCAGGCTCATAGCCTGTCCGATATCTGATGTCAAAGAAGAGCATGATATATTGAAATGGCGGAACTCAGGATTATCTGAGAACAGGCTTTCTTCATCAATCATGTCTATCCCCGAACTTTCGGTACTTACGAAAATCATTCCCTGACTTGACCGGACAACGCTCATCGTAGCATCGCTGGAAAGACTCCCGGGGCGCCTCCCGTCGCGTTTGATTGTGGTAAACTTTGTTTTTGAGATATCATCATTGTTAATTTTCCCTATGAGCAAACCGTCGGTTGTGGCTGCAACGATATTCTGTGACGGGGTAATGATTATTTTTCTTATTTTCTTACCACCCAAAGATTTGGAGATTTTTGGTTTATTGCTTGACGGTTGTTCTACGAACTTGATTCCATCTCCAAAGGTTGCAATCCAGAGTCTTCCTTGATTGTCTTGGGCCATGTCATATACTACATCGTCAGAAATAGGACCGATGTCAAGCCTGAGCAGCTCACCCGGTTTACATCCTACCCAGATATTCCCGTCGCCGGTCTGATATATGCAGTAGGGAACACGACTCGTTTCAATTTGATTTTTCAGTTCCAAGTCAGCAGAGTAAACGAGCACTGCGGACGGGTTCCGCGTTCCAATGAATATGTTCCCGTCGCGGTCGACCATGAAAGCGCGGGGATATTTATTCTCGGTATGCGGAATAATCTTGGCCGGCACTTGTTTAACAACCTTTTTATATAGACCGGCTTTATCAGCATTCCAAAAGTTCCCCTGCTTGTCGGTAAATCCTTTCCAGACTCGTCCTACCAGTCGGCTCAGCGAGTCCTTTTTCACCTTTGGCAAATCATAAAAAGTGTAGGTTCTGAGGTCAAAAACAAATATATCGTCGTCAGTGTGACACAAAATATTCCCATCGTCCATCATCAGAATATCACGTATTCGATTTGTCCCGATTGTCGACTCATCTCCAGGAATTATTTTCAACGGGTGAAAATCATAGCCGTCATAGCAGTTCAGACCGTGCCATGTAGCGACCCATATCAACCCTTTACTGTCTTGCACGCCACCCCCAATCAATGTGCTCGATAGGCCGTCGCTGATACCATATCTGATGCTATCGGGTTGTCCGTCAACCGGCGCGCCGGCCGACCGAAGTGACAGGAGGATTAGGCAGACAATGAAAACGAGTCTTTTCATGGTAGATGAACTAATTTACTGCAAATTTAAACAAATATGGCTACTTTATTAAATTTTGGTCTGATTTTTAAACTATTTGGTCCGATTTTCAAGTTCTCGACCATGAATGTGGTTTATTTTTGCATGAGAAAATTTAACTAAATCTATATGGCATGAAAAAATTAACCAGGATTATGTTGCTGTCATCGATAGCAACGCTCGGTCAGTTATCAGCCTTTTCAGCCGAGCAGTCGACTGTAGCCCATTGGGAGTTTACAACGGGTTATGACGTGGAAAAAATCGGCACTAAGGCTTACTACACTCCCAACGACGAGGGGTGGAGCGCGTCGGCCAACGAAAAATGGACCACGGTGCAACCATTTGTATTTCCAAACTCTTGTTCACTTCCTCCCGAGGATTGCATGGTCTCGCTGCACACCAGTGATGGCAAATGGCAATTTACGTCATCGAGCGGCTCGTCATCTACGAGTTTCCTTTTCCGCCTCAACACCGCGTCGATTGACAAATTTACCTCTCCGGCCGACTATAGCGACGGCTCAAAACATGACCAGTATTTTGAAATATCGATGCCGACAACATCGCTTACCAACGTCAAACTAAACTTCTCGATAGGCGACGGTTCAAGCTCATCGACCGTGTTTGGCGTGGTGTATTCTACCGATGGCGGCAATACTTGGACAATTCTTAAAGACTATACCGCGGCAAGTCACTGGAATTCTTACAATGATGTGACCTACGACCTTAATGCTGACAATAAGGAGAGTCTGATTGTCAGAATGTTGATTCGTTCAGCTACAAAAACGAGCAATTACAATCTTAAATATGTCAATATTCTGGCCGATGACCATCAGGCTCCCGAGTTGGTCGGCATCACACCCCAAGATGGAGCGGTCGACGTGATTACTACAGGTAAAATCACGATGTTGTTTAACGAGAGTGTCGTGGCTAAAAACGGCGCGACGGCCTCTCTTACCAACAATTCGACAAAGGCGGTCAAGAAACTTTCGCCGGTTGTCAACAGTTCAAAGGTTACATTTGACTATGAAGAACTTGACCTGTCTACCTCTTATACATTCTCTATTCCGGCAAATTCTTTTACCGACTTGGCAGGTAACGTCTGCAATCAATCCTACTCTACTACTTTCACCACCTCCGATTCCCATCCCGTGCCGCCTCCCGTCCTTGACAGCAAGAATCGACTTTGGTACAATCGACCCGCAGCCTACTGGGAAGAAGCACTTCCTTTGGGTAACGGACGATTGGGGGCTATGGTCAGCGGCAGCGTGGCCATGGATACGATACAGATAAATGAGGATACATTCTGGGGTCAATCTCCAAATACTAATTATAATGCAGAGTCAAAATCGGTACTAAAGCAAGTTCAAGACCTCATTTTTAACGGTCAATATACCGAGGCACAAAAAATTGCGATACCCAAATGGATGTCAAAAGGCTCGCATGGCGCGCAATATCAGGGCGCAGGGTGTGTGCTGATTGGATTCCCCGGTCAACGATTTAACGATGAAGAGGCGGGGGCAACGGCCGACGCGACAGATGTTCAGGCCTACGTCCGTGACCTCGATATAGAGAACGCGGTTGCTACTACAACTTACGAGGTTAACGGTGTTACCTATACCCGAAAGGTGATAACTTCTTTTGCAGACAATCTGACTATTATCAGACTTGAGGCATCACAGCCGGGAAGTCTTGACTTTAACGTCAGTTATGCTGCACCAAACAAGACTAACATGGAGAAATTGGGCGTCAATGAGATTACCCCCGATGGTCTTATCAAATCGTCACTGATTCCGTCAAAGACTCAAACCGAGAATGTGGATAACAAACTGAATTGTTATACATTCATCAAAGTTTTAAACGATGGAGGCACCCTGACGTCGACAACAACCAACGTCATTCAGCAAGGTCTTGTAGCCGGCAACAACAAGGCGGCTTCTATTGATGTTCAAGGGGCTAATAGCGCAACCATACTTGTATCTTCGGCTACAAACTTTGTAAACTACAATGATATCAGCGGCGACGCTGAGGCCAAGGCTCTTGCTTATATCGACAATTATCTGGCTAAGAATACAGATTTTGATGATGCCGCCGGTCGTCATTCTGATATATATAAGGAGCAATTTAACCGAGTAAAGCTTGACCTTGGCGAGAATGCTGAGAAGGAGGTCAAAGATACCGAGCAACGCATTAAGGACTACTACAAGCAGGGCAATGACCCGGGGTTGATTGTCAACTATTTCCAGTTTGGCCGTTATCTGCTTATCTGTTCATCCCAACCCGGCACCCAACCGGCCAACCTGCAAGGCCTTTGGAATCCCAATGCACGTCAATATCCGGCATGGGACTCGAAGTATACAACTAATATCAACGTTGAGATGAATTACTGGCCGGCCGAGGTTACCAATCTGGCCGAGTGTCACGAGCCCTTTATCGATATGGTTAAGGATGTGGCTGTAACAGGACAAGCAACAGCGGCAAATATGTATGGCGCGCGCGGTTGGGCTCTCCACCACAATACCGATATCTGGCGCACTACCGGTCCCGTTGATAATAACGCGGTTGGCATTTGGCCCACTTGCAACGCGTGGTTCTGTTCCCATCTTTGGGAGAAATATCTGTTCTCAGGTGATAAAAACTATCTGGCCGAGATTTATCCGGTATTGAAAGGTTGCAGCGAGTTTTTTGAAGATTTCCTTGTGCAAGACCCACGAACCGGTTACATGGTGGTTTGTCCTTCAAATTCTCCCGAGAATCATCCCGGCCTATGGTCTTACACAAAAGACGACGGCTCAAGCACCAATGTTGCACTCTTTGGCGGTGTTGCAATGGATAATCAACTCGTCTATGATGTCCTTAAAAATACGGCTGAGGCAGCGCGCATCCTTGGCGTCGATGCTGACTTTGCAGGAGCGCTTGATGCTTTAAGAGCAAAGTTAACACCTTATAAAATAGGTAAATATGGACAAGTTCAAGAGTGGCAGGAAGACTGGGACCGCGAGAGCACTTCCCATCGACACCTTTCCCACCTTTGGGGTGCTTATCCCGGCAACCAATGTTCACCATACGTAAATCCCGATATCTTCCAGGGTGCGAAGAAATCTCTGATAGGTCGAGGCGACGCAGCGCGCGGCTGGTCGATGGGATGGAAAGTTTGTCAGTGGGCTCGCGTTCTTGATGGCGACCACGCACTGAAGATTATACAGAATCAACTGCGTCTCGTCAGTCCCAATATCACGTCCTCTGACCCCGACGGTGGTACTTACGCAAATATGTTTGACTGTCACGCACCGTTCCAAATCGACGGTAACTTTGGTTGCTGTGCCGGTATAGCCGAGATGCTTTTGCAATCTCATGCGGGATTTGTGCATCTTCTTCCCGCGCTTCCATCTGAATGGACCGAGGGCTCGGTAAATGGTCTTCGAGCACGTGGCGGATTTGAAGTGGTTGAGCTTCAATGGAGTAAAGGTATCGTCAAGTCTGTTAAGATTAAATCAAATGTTGGTGGCAATCTTAGACTGCGTTCCAACACACCGCTGGTGATGGATAATGGCAACACGTTGACTGTTGCAACCGGTGAAAACACCAACGAGCTCAATCAACCATATAAAATGCCGGCTCCTATCGTTGTAAACCAGAGCAAGATTCCGACAACGACACTTCCCGAAACTTATCTTTATGACATACCTACCGCTGCCGGCGAGACAATCGAACTTATTGCGGCAACAGAGGCCTCTGTAGTTGACATTACAGCAGACTCCAATGATAACGAACAATCTCGTTATGACCTCTTGGGTCGTGGTGTCAATGAAAATTATAAAGGCATCGTAGTTTCAAATGGGAAAAAATATGTCAATAAATAAACGTCACGTTTGATTAGTCAATAAAGCTTTTGTCAACTAATAGGTCGCTGCCCGAAGATGTTTTCTTCGGGCGGCTTCTGTTTTACAACTCGGCCCAATAAAGCAAGGGCTGCATCGCGTTGAGCGACACAGCCTTATAGCTTAGCGGGAGGGAGAGGGTATTAGAATATCTTTTTTAGGGAATGAGGTTGTAGCGGCGGAAGACTTTCTGGAGGGTTTCCAGAGCACGGGTCACTTGCTCGCGGGTGTGGGTAGCCATGAGCGAGAAGCGAATCAGGGTGTCTTGCGGTGCTACGGCGGGCGATACAACCGGGTTGACAAAGATACCTTCCTCGAGCAGGTCGCGGGTGATGGCAAAGGTCAGGTTGTTGTCGCGGATGTAGAGGGGGATGATAGGGGTCGATGTGTTGCCGATTTCAAATCCCATTTCGCGGAACCCGTTGAGGGCATAGTTGGTAAGTTCCCAAAGTTGGTCCTGGCGTTCGGGCTCCTGCTCCATGATGTCGATGGCCTTGAGCGCGGCGGCTGTCGAGGCGGGGGTGATGGAGGCGGTAAAGATGTAGGAGCGCGAGTGGTGGCGTAGGAAGTTGGTGATTTCCTTGTCGGTAGCGATGAATCCGCCAAGCGATGCAAACGACTTGGAGAATGTGCCCATGATGAGGTCTACGTCGTCCTGAACGCCAAAGTGGTGGCATGTTCCGCGTCCGCCTTTACCGAAGACACCGATTGAGTGGGCCTCGTCGACCATCACGCTTGCGTTATATTTCTTGGCAAGGCGTGTGATTTCGGGCAGGTTGGCAACGTCGCCTTCCATTGAGAAAACACCGTCGGTGACGATGAGCTTGACGCGGTCGGGGGCGCAACGCTGGAGCTGCTTCTCGAGCGAAGCCATGTCGTTGTGCTTGTATTTGAGTTGCTGGGAGAAGGATAGGCGACGACCTTCGATGATCGATGCGTGGTCTTGCTCGTCCCAGATTATGTAGTCCTCGCGGCCGGTCAGTGTCGAGACAACGCCAAGGTTCACGCCAAAACCGGTTGAGTAAATCATAACATCCTCTTTACCAATGTATTCGGCCAGACGGGCTTCAAGTTTCTTGTGCAGGTCGAGGGTACCGTTGAGGAAAGGGGAGCCGGCACAGCCGGTTCCATATTTGCGCGTAGCCTCTATGGCGGCTTCTTTGATGCGCGGGTCGTTGACAAGGCCGGTATAGCAATTGGAGCCAAACATGAGCACTTTCTTGCCATCCATGATTACCTCGGGGTCTTGCTCGCTGGATATTGCGCGGAAATAGGGGTAGATGCCAAGGGCTTTGGCCTCTTGGGGCGCAGTATACTTTGCGAGTTTCGCTTGTAATAGCTTCATAGTTTATGATTGGTGATAAAATCGATTGGTTATAAACTATCTGACATGCGTTAGGTACAAATCAGGCAACAAAGGTAATCAAAAATTGTGAAATTATTGAAGTTTGTAGAAAATTTTTGCACAAAAAAGCGTTAAATGAGTGAAATTCCACTCTCGGGGAGGTGGTCTCGCACAACGAGACAAATCAGATGGGGCAGGAAGGAGGATTGGTGAGATAAAAGGACAGCCGCGGACTGAAGGCCCGCGGCTGTCTTTGGGTTGGGATAGGGTTTACTCGGCAGTTTCGTTGAGCAATTCAAGCATGGCGATGGCCGAGGTGGGGATGCGTGTACCGGGACCGAAGACGGCGGCTACACCGGCTTTGTAGAGGAAGTCATAGTCCTGGGCGGGGATTACACCGCCGGCAACGACCATGATGTCCTCGCGGCCGAGTTTGCGGAGTTCTTCGATGACCTGAGGGATGAGGGTCTTGTGGCCTGCGGCGAGCGAGCTGACACCGAGGATGTGGACGTCGTTTTCAACGGCCTGGCGGGCAGCCTCGGCGGGAGTTTGGAACAGCGGGCCCATGTCGACGTCAAAGCCGCAGTCGGCATAGCCGGTAGCAACAACTTTAGCACCGCGGTCATGACCGTCCTGGCCCATTTTGGCAATCATGATGCGCGGCTGGCGACCTTCACGTTTTGCAAACTCCTCGGTCATCTTCTGGGCCTTGATGAAGTCGGGGTCTTGTTTGGTTTCTGATGAGTACACTCCTGATATTGTTCTGATTACGGCTTTGTAACGGCCAACGACTTCTTCGCAGGCCGAAGATATTTCACCGAGCGTTGCGCGGAGTCCGGCGGCCTTGACGGCGAGGTCGAGGAGGTTTCCTTCACCGGTCTTGACACACTCGGTGATGGCCTCGAGGGCTGCCTTGACGGCGGCTTCGTCGCGCTTGGCTTTGACCTCGTTGAGGCGCTCGATTTGCTCTTTGCGCACCTCGGTGTTGTCGATTTCGAGGATGTCGATGGGGTCCTCGTGGTCGAGACGGTATTTGTTGATACCGACGATTGTTTGGCGACCTGAGTCGATGCGTGCCTGAGTGCGGGCAGCGGCTTCCTCGATGCGGAGTTTGGGCAGACCGGTCTCGATAGCCTTGGCCATACCGCCGAGTTTCTCGATTTCCTGGATGTGGGCCCAAGCGCGGTGGGCGATTTCGTTGGTCAGAGCCTCGACATAGTAACTACCGGCCCAGGGGTCAACCTGCTTGGTGACCATGGTTTCTTCCTGGATGTAGATCTGGGTGTTGCGGGCAATGCGGGCCGAGAAGTCGGTGGGAAGGGCGATGGCCTCGTCGAGAGCGTTGGTGTGGAGCGACTGGGTGTGACCCAGGGCTGCACCCATGGCCTCGATACATGTGCGGCCAACGTTGTTGAACGGGTCTTGTTCGGTCAGCGACCAGCCTGAGGTCTGAGAGTGGGTGCGCAGGGCGAGTGATTTGGGGTTCTTGGGGTTGAACTGCTTGACAATCTTGGCCCAGAGCATGCGGGCGGCGCGCATCTTGGCGATTTCCATGAAGAAATTCATACCGATGGCCCAGAAGAACGACAGGCGGGGAGCGAAGGCGTCAATGTCCATACCGGCGTTGACACCGGCGCGGAGGTATTCGAGACCGTCGGCAAGGGTGTAGGCAAGCTCGATGTCGCAGGTCGCACCGGCTTCCTGCATGTGGTAACCCGAGATGGAGATTGAGTTGAACTTGGGCATGTTTTGAGATGTGTACTCAAAAATGTCGGCGATAATCTTCATCGAGAATTCGGGCGGGTAGATATAGGTGTTTCTGACCATGAACTCCTTGAGGATGTCGTTCTGGATAGTACCGGCCATTTCCTCGAGTTTTGCACCTTGCTCGAGACCGGCGTTGATGTAGAACGCGAGGACGGGGAGCACGGCACCGTTCATTGTCATCGAGACAGACATTTTGTTCAAGGGTATACCGTCAAAGAGGACTTCCATGTCGTCGAGCGAGCAGATGGAAACACCGGCTTTACCGACGTCACCGACAACGCGCTCATGGTCGGCGTCATAACCGCGGTGGGTGGCAAGGTCAAAAGCGACCGAAAGACCTTTCTGACCGGCGGCAAGGTTGCGGCGGTAGAAGGCGTTTGACTCGGCAGCGGTCGAGAAACCGGCATACTGGCGGATAGTCCAGGGGCGCAGGGGGTACATGGCGCTGTACGGGCCACGCAAGAACGGGGGTATACCCGACACATAATTCAGGTGTTCCAGTCCCTCAAGGTCTTCCTTGGTGTAGACGGGCTTCACGGGGATGAGTTCGGGTGTGAGCCATTGTTCACCCTCGTTGAAGGCGGGTGCGGCGTGTTGGGCGCCGAACGCGTCTTTTGTAATATCGATAGATTTAAAATCAGGTCTCATTATATATAATGTATAGAAGGGGGTGAAACAATCGGGTTATTTCTTAAGCAGACGGCTGTTGAAGTCTTTGAGGACATCAAGCACGTTGCAGCGAACGTGGATAAAGTCGTTGATACCAACGGCTTTGAGTTCCTCGGCACAAGCGGGTGCACCGGCAACGACAAACTGTGCGCGACCGTCGAGATACTTGAACGCCTCGGGGGCGAGGGTTGCATACTCGTCGTCGCTCGAGCAGAGGACAATGACGTCAGCCTTGGCCTCGAGCGCGGCGTCAACACCGGCTTGAACGGTCTCAAAACCGAGGTTGTCGATGATTTCATAACCGGCGCAACCAAAGAAGTTGGTCGAGAACTGGGCGCGGGCAAGGCGCATGGCGAGGTTACCGATTGTCAGCATGAAGACCTTGGGACGGTTGGCGGCAGCCTCGGTCTCGAGACGCAGGGCCTCGAAGTCGCTGGCGGCGCGGGCAGTCGGCAGGGTGGCGACACCGGCCTCGGTCGAGCAACCGCAACCGCAAGCGGCGGTCTTTTCAATCTTCTCGGCGGCCATCTCGTTGATGTTGGGATATTGGTTGGTTCCGAGGAGGATTTCTTTGCGGCGGGCAACGTCGGTGTGGCGTTTGTTGCTCGATTCGGTAACGGCTGTTTGAACGTCGCCGGCGTTGATGGCGGCGAGGAAACCACCCTTGTCTTCAACGGCGATAAAGAGTTTCCAGGCCTCGGTAGCGATGGCAACGGTCAGAGTCTCAACATAGTAACTACCGCCGGCGGGATCAACGACCTTGTCGAGGTGGCTTTCTTCCTTGAGGAGGAACTGCTGGTTGCGGGCGATGCGCTCCGAGAAGTCGTCCGGAGTCTTATAGGGGGTGTCAAAGGGAGTGACGGTGATAGAGTCAACACCGGCGAGGGCGGCCGACATGGCTTCGGTCTGGCTGCGGAGCAGGTTGACGTGGGCGTCATAGATTGTCTGGTTGAAGCGCGAGGTGATGGCGTGGACGGCCATTTTGCAAGCGTCCTTGCTCTCGGGCTTGTATTGCTCGACGATTTGGGCCCAGAGCATGCGAGCGGCGCGGAACTTGGCGAGTTCCATGAAGTAGTTGCTCGATACACCCATGTTGAATTTGATGCGTGAGGCAACCTCGTCGGCGCTCTTACCGGCCTCGGTCAGCAGTGTCATCCACTCGGCACCCCAGGCGAGGGCATAACCGAGTTCCTGGAAGATGTAGGCACCGGCATCAGAGAGCATGAAAGAGTCGACGGCGAGCACTTTCAATCCGGGAACAGCGGCAACGGTGTCAAGCAACTCGACGGCCATGGCGGCGATGTCACCGGGGAACTCGACACCGTGGCGCAAGGCTTTGCGCATGGGGTTGAAGTCGATGGCTCCCTTGAATTCCTTCTCGGCACCGGCTTTCTTGACAACTTCGACGAGGGCTGCCGCGAGGGCTTGGGCGCTCTTGGGACAGCAAGTGAAGTTAATCTCGACTTTCTTGAGGTCGATACCGTTGAGCAGTGTCTCGAGGGTTTCAACAGTGGCTTCGTTGACCTTGAAACCGAGCGAGTTAATACCTTTACCGAGGACCTCGACGGCTTTCTCATTGGCAACCTTGACGTCGTCGGCAAGGATTTCCTGACGGGTCAGCCAGTCGTTGTTGTCGCGAGTGCCTCTGACATAGGGAAATTCACCGGGCAACGAGTTGGTGGTGGTAAAATCGGCGATATCCTCAGCGCGATACATCGGCTGGAGGTTGAAACCTTCGTTGGTTCGCCAAACCAATTTTTTGTCAAAGGGAGCACCCTTGAGGTCTGCTTCTACCTTTGCCTTCCAGTCGGCTGTCGACACGGGAGGGAATTGGTCAAACAATCGTTCTTTGTTTTCAGACATTTTGTTATGAAATAATGATTAGTTGACATGTCAATTTTCCATGACAGGAAGCCATGGTATAGATTTACTCTGCAAAATTAAGGAATTTCTAACAACTGAGCGTGTTTTTTGTGTCGTTTTTTATTAAAAAGGAGTTTTTTTGGTGGATTTTTGTGTTTCGGTTAATAATGGGGTGTGAAATTTAAAGATGGGAGTGGTGGAAATAGAGAATAGAGGGGAGGGGGTCTCGCGCAAGCGCTCGCATAGCGAGACAAATCGAAGTCGACCCCTATACCCTTCATCTCGAGCGAAGCGAGAGATGAGTACATACAGAGTCCCCGGCAGCGGGGGCTGTCGAGGACTTGTTGTATTACTCAAAACTTTTCGGCCGGCGGTTACTTCTTGACCTGTTCTTTTAGTTTGTCTTTAAAGGCTTTGAAGTAGGGGGCGAAGTCCATGAAAATCTGATTGTCGGGATATTTCTTGAGAACGTGGTGTAGGAGGCGAACTCCAACGACAAGTTCCTTGACGTGTTTTTCCTTAAATTCACCGGTTTCTACAACTTTCTCGACAAGAGCGGCGAGGTCGTGATGGCCGCCAAAATTGAAGTTCATGACTTCCTGAATTTTACCGTCAACAACTTCGGTGACGTTGAAATGGTAGGAGCGTTTTTCTTTGTCCATAGTTTTGTTAGGTTTGTGTGTTTTATTATTTGTCGTTGCGAGGGTTGTTGTTCATCATGTCGGTTTCCTCGGCAACGAGTGTTTCGTTGACTTTATCGTCGTCGGCAACATCGGTTGCAACACCGGGATATACATCTACCGGTTTGATTTTGATTTCGTTCATAGTAGGGGCGTTTTTGATGTTTTTGTTGTTTGATTTTAAAACAAAATTGGGGCGACGATGGTTCACCGGTGTTGGCTGATTTGATGGTTTTGATTTATTTTTGTAATTTTGTGCAAATTAAAGACCAATCCATGAAAAAGACGTTTCTTCTACTCTCGATATTGCTACCGTTGATGGCACGGGCGGCGGCAACGGGTATCATATTTGGCAGCAACGACGCGGGCGCTGACCGCATCAACCGCACGGTCCAATATTACCCGACACCCGACGGCTACATTGCGAGCGACAACGGCACTAATCTCTACACCCGCGCTCTCTATGGCGGCCACACGCTGTGGCGACTGGAGACCTCTGACCGTCCTATCTTTGCGGCCTACCACAAGAAAGACAACCGCAATATCTCGTTTTTTGTCGAGGTAGGAAAGAAAGGTCAACGGGTTGATTTGCAGGATGTTGAGCGGTGCACGTCGTTGTATCGCGGAGGCGAGAGAATCTACCGGCTGAGCGACCCGGCATGGAAAGGAGGCACCGTCGAGATAACCACCCTTGCGCGGCACGACGCTGAGGGTGCTATTTGGAAGATTGTGGGCCGCGGGATGCCGCGAGGGTCGCGGATTGTGGCAGTGTGTGGGCCGACTGTGAGTGTCAAACTGAGCCGCAGCGGCGACCTTGGAGCGGACCCTAAAAACGCGTTTGCCCCGTCGACCGACCCCGACCGCGAGACGACGGGGTGCAGTGTCGAGATTGGCGGAAAATTGGTAACTGCCTATATCCTCTATGACGACCGTAAAGTCTTGGCTGACAATCAGAAAGAACTTGCAGAAATATTCGCTCAAGCCAACCGTGACATGACGGCGCTAACGTCGCGCATCAGCGTCGTGACCCCCGACCCATGGGTCAACACCCTTGGTGCAAACCTGGCGGCGGCGGCCGACGGCATCTGGGACGGCGACACCTATCAGCACGGCGCGATAGGGTGGCGCATGCCGCTCGCCGGCTGGCGAGGGGCCTACACGGGCGATTTCCTGGGCTGGCACGACCGTGCGCGTAACCATTTCAACGCATATTCAGAGTCGCAAGTGACCTCCGTTCCCCCCGTCTTCGAGCATCCTACCCAGGACTCGACCCTGGCGATGGCGCGCGCTGAAAAGCGTTGGGGTACGCAAATGTATAGCAACGGCTACATCTGTCGCAACCCGCGTCGCAACGACACGATGCACCACTATGACATGAACCTCTGTTTCATCGACGAGTTGTTGTGGCACCTCTGCTGGACCGGCGATGTCGACTATGCGCGGCAGGTGTGGCCGGTGATAAAACGGTCGCTTGAGTGGGAGAAACGCAACTATGACCCCGATGACGACGGTCTCTATGATGCTTATTGCTGCATCTGGGCTTCGGACGCGTTATATTATAACGGCGGTGGCGTAACCCATTCATCGGCATACAATTACCGTGCAAACCGACTGGCGGCCGAGATTGCGGCATTGATAGGGGAGGACCCTGCACCCTACGCCGCCGAGGCTGACAAAATCAAGGCGGCGCTGCAAGGCGTCCTGTGGATACCGGGTGACGGAGTGTGGGCAGAATATAAGGATACCATGGGCCACGGTCGATTGCACGGCAACCCGGCAGTGTGGACCGTCTACCACGCGATAGACAGCGACGTTGCTACTCCATTAGAGTACTATGCAGCGACGCGTTACATCGACCGCAACATTCCCCGATTCCCGATTACCACCCCCGGCGACACCCTCGAGGCCGACGGCGCATACGTCGTATCGACCACCAACTGGCTCCCCTACTCGTGGAGTATAAATAATGTGGCACACGCAGAGACCCTCAATACGGCGCTGGCCTACTGGCAGGCGCGACGTCCCGACGAGGCTTTCAAGATTTTCAAGGGGATGATTCTTGACGGGATGTTTTTGGGTGATAGTCCGGGTAACATCGGGCAAATCAGTCACTATGACGCGGCGCGCGGCGAGAGTTACCGCGATTTTGCCGACCCCGTCGGCGTGATGTCACGAGCACTGGTACAAGGGCTCTTTGGCTTCGAGCCCGATATGTTGAACCGACGCGTCACAATTACCCCCGGCCTCCCGAGCGCGTGGGAACACGCGTCGATGACCCACCCCGACTTTGACCTTGCGTTCAAGCGCGACGGCGCGACAGACAGTTACAGTGTTGACGTGCGACTTCCCGGCGTCGAGCAGACGTTGCTGACCGTCCCCGTTCGGTCGACGCGTGGCGTGGCAACGGTCGACGGCAAGCAGGTCGCGATAAAGGCGGTTGACAATAGCGTCGGGCGACCTATGGCGGTGATTGCTATAACGGGCGATGGCTCGCATCAAGTTGAAATTACGTGGGAAGGCGACGCGATTGACCTAGACAAGGCGACCGCTACCGGTGAGCATGTTGATGGTTTTTATCAAGTTGGTAGTGACGGTGTTACGTGGTGGAAGGAGATACCCCGAATGGCACCGCGTGAGATAAATCCAGCCGATTATGGTTTGGAGTTAATGACATTCGGCTACGGGTCGATAAGCGAGAGGGTAGACCTCGGCGACTACTACAACGCGAGCGTAGGCGACATCTTCAAGCGGCAGTATCTCTCGCCGCGACCGTTGACAACCACCCTGCGACTCCCTGTGCAGGGAATAGGGGAGTGGTGTCACCCCCTCGACAGTGCAAACATCGACGACAGCGGTTTCCGCAGCAGTTTAATATATGACGGTTATTCCCACGAGGGGCTGTTGAGTTTCAAGTCGCGTGCAGAGGGGAACAACATCATCTACACGTCGCTTTTTGACAACTATCCCGATAGCGTGACAATCCCGCTCGAGGGCCGTGCCGACGGGCTGATGCTGATGCTGGCCGGCTCGACCAACCACATGCAGTGTCACATCGAGAACGCGCGGTTGACTGCACGTTACACCGACGGCTCGACCAAGGTCCTCCCTCTCGTTCCCCCCATCAACTGGTGCCCAATCGAGCAAGACTATTACATTGACGACTATGCGTTCAAGGTCGACACTCCCCGCCCGCTACGCGTGGCTCTAAAAACGGGCGAAGTCAGCGACAACCTTGGAGATGTGTTGAATATAAACGAGGTCTATGGCCGCAGGATTGACGGCGGAGCGGCAACGGTACTCTGCATGCACCTTGACCGAGAGAAGGAACTCAAGTCGTTGACCCTTGAGACACTATCCAACGACGTCGTTGTCGGACTGATGGGCGTGACCTATATCCGTCACTATCAACCCCCGATGGAGGATATTAATAATGTGGTGGACAACACTCCCGACAGCATCATGGAGGCGAAGACGGCGCGTCCCATTCCGGGCTCTACTCGTCGCGGCGACAACCCGGTTCTTTTTCTCGTTGGAAACTCGACGATGAGAACCGGCACTAAAGGCAACGGCAACAACGGCCAGTGGGGTTGGGGAATCTTTGCTCCGGCCTATTTTGACAGCAAGAAGATAACTGTTGAAAATCAAGCTCTTGGTGGCATGAGTTCGCGCACGTTCTACAACCGACTGTGGCCCGACATTGAGCAGGCTATCCGCCCGGGCGACTACGTCGTCATCGAGCTTGGTCACAACGATAACGGTCCATACGACAGCGGGCGAGCACGCGCGACAATTCCCGGCATAGGTCGCGACAGCATAAACGTCGTCATCCAAGAGACGGGCGAGCCCGAGACGGTCTACAGCTACGGCGAGTATATGCGTCGATATATCGACGACGTTAAGCGACG
>JAFLTK010000252.1 GCA_022511505.1 Muribaculaceae bacterium | reverse complement strand
ATCCTCAAAGTAGCCCGCACCATCGCCGACCTCGACGGCTCCCCCGACATCCAAAACACCCCTCACCCGCGAAATCTGTCAGCAAATGAACTCCCTCGCCTCCGAAATCGCAAAAAATTGTTAACTTTGTGTTTGTCTATGGGTGAAAACTAAATCTTAGAAACTATGATACAGGAAAAATTACAGGATAAATGCCGCGGCTCGCTCATTGGAGGAGCGGTTGGCGATGCGCTCGGCTATGTGGTCGAGTTTATGAGCCTTTCTGCCATTCGGAAACGGTTTGGAGAGAACGGTATCTCTGATTATGTCCTTAACCGCAGCGGGGTGGCTGAGTTTTCTGATGACACCCAGATGTCGCTGTTCACCGCCGAAGGGTTACTCAACAGTGTTGCCGCCGGAAAATTACACGAAAGGGAGATTCTGCCATATATCACGAAAGCATACGAATATTGGTACTACACCCAGACGCTCCCTGAACTGAAAATGAGCGGAAGTTGGCTGACACACATCTCAACTCTTTGGTCGCGTCGCGCTCCCGGCAACACTTGTATGTCGGCACTGCATAACATCTCGATGCCAAACTCCGCCCCGGTTATCAACGATTCCAAGGGTTGTGGAGGTGTGATGCGCGTTGGGCCAATTGGTATCTTCTCGGCAGCACATCCTAAAGTCCTTGACCTTGAACATGCCGGATATCTTGCCGGGTATGCTGCCGACATTACTCACAAGCATCCTCTGAGTACATATTCGTCCATAGTTCTTGCCATGATTGTGGCAGAATGTATCTCTCAGGAAAATATCGACCGCAACAAGTTCAAGTTCATTGTTATTGACCGAGTGTTCAAACTTCTTGGGCTATGGTTTAAGGACGACAATCATCTTGCCGATTTATTCAACCTCATACTCAAAGTTATGAAGTTGGCCGCTTCAAAAGAGTCTGACACGGATGTTATCCGCGAACTTGGCGAAGGTTGGGTCGCGGAAGAAACCCTTGCAATTGCTATCTTCAGCGTGATGCGCCACATCGACAATTTTGAGAAGTGTATATGCTGCGCTGTCAACCATAGCGGCGACAGTGACTCCACCGGAGCGGTTGCCGGCAACATCATCGGAGCAATCCTCGGCTACAATGCCATTCCCAAGAAGTACCTGACCACACTCGAACTCCATGACGTCCTTATTTCAGTGGCCGATGACCTCGGTGGCTTCTCATCCGCCGAACAAATGAAAGAACGTTACGAAAACCACAAACCCTTTAACGTAAACGAAAATCTTCTTGGTTAAGGGGACGCGGACTGAATGAACCCCATCTGATTACCGCTACCGGGCCACCGTCAGAGGGTTAGGAGGATGGGCGGATGGAGGTTGGTGTAGTCGGTGTTCATCATAGTTATCATTTCTTGTCTTCAAATATATTATAACGCAAATTTACATAATTTCAAGTCAAAAAGCAAATTGAATGACTATATTTGCAGAGAAAATCTCTCTTTTGTGCGGTGTTATGATAAATTTTTGATGCGGTTGACATGAAAATTCACATAGAGGGTGGGGGATATGTCAGGAAAAATTGCTATCTTCGCAAGTTATTATGCGGCCGATTCTGCTACGGGGGATTCCGGTGGCTGGAATCGGCAGGTCTTAAAAGGGATTTTTTACTATGGCTACTACTGATAATCAGATATTTACCGATGATGACCTCGAGGCGACCCCCGAGGTTCAATATCACGAAGACGACATTATAACCCTGGACTGGAAGGAGCATATTCGCCGGCGTCCGGGTATGTATATCGGCAAACTGGGCGACGGCTCGGTTGCCGACGACGGTATCTATGTGCTGCTCAAGGAGGTGCTCGACAACGCCATCGACGAGTATATGATGGGGTATGGCAAGCAGATTGTCGTAGACATCACGACCGAGGCGGTCACCGTTCGCGACTATGGCCGAGGTATTCCGCTGGGCAAGGTTGTCGATGCGTCGTCAAAAATGAATACCGGCGGCAAGTATGACTCGAAGGCGTTCAAGAAGTCGGTAGGTCTTAACGGCGTCGGTATCAAGGCAGTAAACGCGCTGTCGACGAGGTTCGCCATCAGCAGTACGCGTGACGGCCAGACCAAGCAGGTTGTCTTTGAGCGTGGCGAGATTGTTGACGAACAGCCGATTATAGCCACCGAGGAGCCAAACGGCACCATGGTGACGTTCACACCTGACGATTCCATATTCCGCAACTATGAGTACCGCGACGAGTTCATCATCCCGTTGCTGAAGAACTACACGTTTCTCAATACCGGACTGACTATCCTCTTCAACGGCAAGAAGTTCCACTCGCGCGGCGGCCTGCTCGACCTGCTCAAGGAGAACATGACCAACGACCCGCTCTATCCCCCAATCCACCTCAAGGGGGAGGACATCGAGGTCACGCTGACCCATGCCCGCCAGTATGGCGAGGAATACTATACATTTGTCAACGGCCAGCATACAACTCAGGGAGGCACCCACCTGACGGCGTTCAAGGAGGCCGTGTCGAGAACCATCAAGGACTATTTCGGCAAGCCGTTTGAGTACACCGACATTCGCAACGGCATGGTCGCCGCCATCTCCATCAAGGTCGAGGAGCCGGTCTTTGAGTCACAGACCAAGACAAAACTCGGCTCGCGCGACATGGGGCCCGACGGCCCGACGGTGGCAAAATTCGTAGGCGATTTCATCAAAAAAGAACTCGACAACTACCTGCACCGCAACCTTGACGTTGCCGACGTTATCCTCAAAAAAATCGTCGAAAGCGAGCGTGAGCGCAAGGAGATGGCCGGCGTCACAAAGAAAGCGCGAGAAATGGCCAAGAAGGTCAACCTTCACAACAAGAAACTGCTCGACTGCCGCGTGCATCTCAACGACACGCGCGGCGACGAGGCCAAGAAACTCGCGTCGTCGATTTTCATCACCGAGGGCGACTCGGCAGCCGGCTCGATTACCAAAATCCGCAACGTCGAGACCCAGGCCGTCTTTTCGTTGCGCGGTAAGCCCAAAAACTCCTACGGTCTGACCCGCAAAATCGTCTATGAGAACGACGAGTTTAACCTGCTCCAAGCGGCGCTCAACATCGAGGACGGCATCGACGGCCTGCGGTATAACAACGTCATCATCGCCACCGATGCCGATGTCGACGGCATGCACATCCGTCTGCTATTGCTGACCTTCTTCCTCCAGTTCTTCCCCGACCTGGTTAAAAAGGGGCACGTCTACGTGCTGCAAACGCCCCTGTTCCGTGTGCGCAACAAGGAAACATCGCGCCGCGGACGCGGTGCGCCCAACGCCGACACCTATTACTGCTACAGCGACCAGGAGCGCATCGACGCCATTGCCCGCCTCGGCAAAAAGGCCGAAATCACCCGATTCAAAGGTCTTGGAGAAATCTCGCCCGAGGAGTTCCGCGACTTCATTGGCGAGGGAATGCGCGCCGACCGCGTCACCCTGCGCAAAGAGGACGCCGTTGCCGAGTTGCTCGAGTTCTATATGGGCAAGAATACCCCTGACCGCCAGACGTTTATAATCGATAATCTTGTAGTTGAAGATGACTCGGAAATCTCCTGACACCGCCGCCCGCGTGGCGCTATTCCCCGGGTCATTCAACCCGTTCACGCGGGGCCACGCCTCCATTGCCTCGCGCGCCTTGGAACTGTTTGACCGTCTCGTTATCTGCGTTGGTTTCAACGCCGACAAGGGCGATGATGCGGCCGGACGCGCCGATATCATCGTCGCCTCGATTGCCCGACTGTATGCCGACGACCCCCGTGTGACGGTCGTTGCCGACCCGGGCCTGAGCGTCGACATCGCTCGACGCCACGGCGCACGATTCATCGTGCGCGGCATCCGCTCGGGAGCCGACCTCGACTATGAGCGCCCCATGGCCGACGTGAACCGTGACCTCGCCGGCATCGAGACCGTCTTTTTGCTCGCCTTGCCCGAGTTGGCATCGGTATCGTCGTCAATGGTGCGCGAACTCGAGCGCTATGGCGTCGACACGTCTCGCTATCTGCCTTAATTCAAAACGAGCTTGCTCGTCTTGAAGTTTAAAGTTTATATTCAACATCGCTTCGCTCAGTTGAAGTTTAGAGTTTAAAGTTTAAAGAAAGAGCGAACAATCAGAGTTATCAGACCACTACACCCATCAACAACAATAACAACAATAAAAACACATAAATGAAACGCCTTATATTCTCTCTCGTTACCCTCGCCGCGGCCACAGTCGCTATGACCGCCGACAACGAGGACAAATTTCCCCAATTTACGCCCGACATGAAACTGCGCCAGGCCGAAATGCTTGTCGAGCGGTTCTATGTCGACCCCGTCAACGGCGACTCGCTTGTCGAGCAGGCCATCAAATCGATGCTTAAAACGCTCGACCCCCATAGCTTATACACCAACGCCGAAGAGACGCGCGAACTGACCGAACCGCTTCAAGGTAATTTCAGCGGCATCGGCATCCAATACAACATGCTGAATGACACGCTATATGTCATACAGACGATTGCGGGCGGCCCGAGCGAGCGCGTCGGGATGCTTGCCGGCGACCGTATACTCGCCGCCGGCGACACCATCCTCTCGGGCGTCAATCGCTCCCGCAACGAGGTCACAAAGTTCTTGCGCGGCCCCAAGGGCACGACGGTCGATGTCACCGTCATGCGCAACGGCGTCGCCAACCCCATCGAGTTCAGCATCACGCGCGACGATATTCCCCTATACAGCATCGATGCCTCCTATATGATTGACAAAGAGAACGGTTACATCCGCATCTCGCGCTTTGCCGAGGACACCGACGACGAGTTTAGCGATGCCCTTAGTGAACTAAAAAGCAAGGGGATGAAAAACCTGATTATCGACTTGCAGCACAACGGCGGCGGCTACATGGCAACCGCAGCCGAACTCGCCGGCCATTTCCTCAAAAATGGCGACATCATCGTCTATACCAACAGCAAGGACTCGATTCCCAACTACTTGCGTGCCCGCGGCAACGGCGATTTCGGCAAAGGACGCGTTGTTGTGATGGTCAACCAATACTCGGCCTCGGCAAGTGAGATTCTTTCGGGTGCCATACAAGACTATGACCGCGGTGTGATTGTAGGCTTGCGCACATTTGGCAAAGGCTTGGTTCAGAGACCGTTCACGTTTCCCGACGGGTCGATGATACGCCTGACGACCTCACGCTACTACACCCCCAGCGGCCGCTCAATCCAGAAACCTTACAACAGCGGCGACGACAAGGACTATTCCACCGACATCCTCAACCGCTACCGTCACGGCGAATTGTCGTCGAGCGACTCAATCAAGTTTGACCCCTCGTTACTGTTCCACACCCTCAACAACCACCGTCCCGTCTATGGCGGCGGTGGCATCATGCCCGACCGTTTTGTCCCCATCGACACCACATTCTACACCGACTATTACCGCGACCTGCTCGCCAAAGGCATCTTCAATAAAGTCGCGATGACCTACGTTGACCGCAACCGCGAGTCGCTCAAGGCGTCCTACCGCGATATTGACACCTTTGATGCCCGATTCTCGACGTCGCCCGAACTGATGGACAACATCGTTGCCGAGGGAGCCAAAGAGGGCGTTGAGGCCAACCCCGAGCAACTCGAAATCTCGCGACAGTATATCTCGACCCTGATTAAAGCACTGATAGCCCGTGATTTATTTGACACCGGCGCCTACTATAAGGTTATGAATCCCCTGAACCCCATCTATCGCGAGGCCGTCGAGATAATAACCACCCCCGACACCTATAACGCGCTCCTCGCCCCTGCGAGATAATTTCCCTTTTTATTGCTTCAGACAACGACATATATGAGTAATATCATTTTTGTTTCAGGAATAGATACCGACGCCGGCAAGAGTTATGTCACCGGCGTTGTTGCGCGTCAATTGATGGAAGCCGGCCACCGCGTCATCACCCAGAAATTCATTCAAACCGGCAACGCGGGCTATTCTGAGGATATTAACTTGCACCGACTTATTATGGGAACCGGAATGTTGCCCGAAGACAGCCGGGGGCTGACGGCGCCTATCATTTTTCCGTTTCCGGCATCGGCACAGTTGGCGGCACGACTTGCCGGTCGCGAGATTGACCTCGAATTAATTGACCGCTCGACGGCGGCGCTTGCCGAGCGCTATGATTACGTGCTTATCGAGGGCGCGGGCGGCTTGATGGTGCCGATTACCGACACTTTCACTACCATCGATTATGTGGCGTCACGCCATCTGCCGGTAATGCTCGTTACCAACGGGCGTCTCGGTTCCATCAACCACACTCTGCTGTCACTCAACGCGTTATCAGCACACGGCATTAAAATTCACAGCGTTGCCTACAACGAGCATTTTGATGACGAACCGACAATAGCAGCCGATACACGCGCCTTTCTCAAGCGCTACCTCGACCGCAACCATCCACAGACACCGCTGACGTTTATCCCCTCGATTCGCCTTAGCGATTAAATTCTTCCCGAAACGTTGTCTTCCCGCACTTTTGATGCGGTTGCCCTGAATGCCGTGGCGGTGATTGCCGTTGTTTCGGGGAAATTTGCTACCTTTGCAGTCGGAAGTTTTGCCTTCGGCACCGCGCACCGGCCTTAAGTTGACTATCGCCGACATTGGCCGACTTGCGCTAAACTCCTGACGTGCGAGACTTTGTGTTGCAGTCGGAAGTTTTCTTTCTGCGAAAGCCTCAATATGAAGAAGATGGAATATGTGACGGTTTACGGTGCGTCGTCGCCGGCGGTTGACGACGTTTACAAGCAGGCGGCCCGCGAGGTTGGGTCGCTGCTGGCGGCGCATGGCGTCGGGCTGGTGTGTGGCGCCGGCCGAGTCGGGCTCATGGGCGCGGCGATTGACGGTGCGCTCGCCGCCGGCGGGCATGCCACGGGCGTCATTCCTCGCTTTATGGTCGAGAAGGGCTGGAACCACCCCGAGTTGACCGAGATGATTGTCACCGAGGACATGCACCGACGCAAGGAGACGATGCTCCGGATGGCTCGCGGCGTTATCGCGCTCCCCGGCGGCGTAGGCACGCTCGAGGAGTTGCTTGAGGCCATCACATGGCGCCAACTCGGCCTATACCACGGCAATATCGTCATCCTCAACACGGCCGGCTACTATAACCCGCTTATCGAGATGCTTGAGCGCACGATTGAGCGCGGCTTCATGCGCGGCGACCACAGCGCCTTGTGGCAAGTCGCCTCGACACCCGCCGAGGCCGTCGACCTTGCCGTCGCCGCTGACACACATGCTACCCCCTTCTCCCAAAAAATCCCCTCATCCAACTAATATCTACTACCTACTAATTAATAACCACCTTTGCCTGAGACAGTTAACATAGTCGATAGCGTGGCGACGCCGACCGAGGGAATCGCCGCCCCCCGTCCGTGGCGCGAGGCGCAGTCGCCCCAGCCATGGATCGAGAGCGTGTCGACCGTTGCCGATGTCCCGACGGCAATGGGGCGCGAGCGGGCGACGTCGACCGGCGTGGCCGATTTTATGCACGGCCTGCGACCTGAGCCGCGCGCCGTTCTGCCCGGCTATGACTCGAGCGTCATGTCGCTTCTGGTGGTCGTCTTTTTGCTGATGGCGGTCAATTTCGGCAGTTTCGGGACATTTATCAAGACCTATACCCCCGACCTGTTCAAGGAGCGCCGTCGCGACAGTTTCTATGACACCCACACCATCTCTGAATCGCGCGTGTTGCTGTCGCTACTGCTGATTGCGACTGTCAGCGAGGGGATTCTGGTATTCTCGATGCTAAACTTCAAGGGGATGATACCTCCGGGCGCAATGTTTGCCACGATGACCATCGCCATCGCGTGGGCGATAGGGTATTATATCGCCCAGGTTGTGGCCTACAACTACATCGGTTTCCTCTTTGCCACGCCCGACCAAACCCGCCAGTGGGTCAAGGGTTTCAACGCCTCCCAGTCGCTGCTTGGCATCGCAATTGCCGTCCCGGCGCTCATCGTCCTGTTCAACCCCGGAGCCGCCCCTCTGCTCGCCACGATAGGCCTTTTTCTCTATCTGACGGCCCGAATTATATTCATTTGCAAAGGTTTTAGACTTTTTTATAACAAAATCGGCTCTTTGCTTTATTTTATTTTGTATCTTTGCGCGATTGAAATTATGCCCCTCTATTTAGCATACCAAAACGCGTTTGTGAGAGGTTAGTATTCCAAGATTTTATTAGAAACTTGTCGTGAAAATAAAGAAAGTTCTCGTCAGCCAGCCGAAACCGTCGGGTGACAAATCGCCTTACTTTGATATAGCAAAAAAATATGACGTCGAGATTGTGTTCCGTCCTTTCATCAAAGTCGAAGGATTGACGGCCAAGGAATTTCGACAGTCAAAAATCAATATCCTCGACTACACTGCCATCATCTTCACGGCACGTGGAGCCGTTGACCATTTCTTCCGCCTCTGTGAAGAGATGCGCGTGTCGATTCCCGACACGATGAAATATTTCTGCACAACCGAGGCAATCGCCCTCTATCTGCAGAAGTATATCATCTACCGCAAGCGCAAGATTTTCCACGGCCCCAACGGCACCCTCGCCGGGCTCATGCCCCAACTGGCGCGCCACAACAAGGAGAAATATCTCTACATCGTCAGTGACGTTCACAAGGACGACACCGCCGAGCTCGACCGCCACAATATCAACTACACAAAGGCCGTCATGTATCGAACGGTCCCCAATCTGTTTGCCGACGACGAGCCCTTTGACTATGACCTGCTACTCTTCTTCAGCCCCAGCGGTATCGACTCGTTGCTGAAAAACTTCCCCGACTTCAAGCAGGGCGACATCTGCATCGGCACATTTGGCGCCAACACCGCCACCGCCGTGACCGACGCCGGTCTGCGCCTCGACTATGACGCGCCCAGCCCCGCCGCCCCGTCGATGCCCGCCGCCCTCGAGAACTTCCTGCGCGAGCGCAACGCCGACTGATTCCCCTTCAGTTTTACCTCCTTCCTCTCCCTGTTAACTTTTACCCACCGGCCCGCATGAAAGGAAACCGACTGTATAAAGTCCAGAAACTCAGGAGCGCTACCGTCATTGAGCGACTTTTCACGGCCGATGGTGAAAGCAAACGCGCCATGGCGTTCCCGTTGCGCGCCGTCTGGACACGCTCGGGGTCGCGTCCCGATGGCACCATCTGCCCGCGTTTCCTCATCATGATACCTAAAAAGCGGTTGCGCCATGCCGTAGACCGCGTCAAGATGCGTCGGCGAGTCCGTGAGGCCTATCGCCTTAACCACCACATTCTCCCCCAGGACGCCCCTCTCGAAATCGCCTTTGTCTTTGTCGACAATCGCCTGCGTCACTATGCCGACATCGAGGCCTCGATGACCCGCCTACTCGGCAAAATCAGCAAGCAATCGAGCCATGAAAGTCGGTAAACCATCCAAGGACGCCGTCGTCAAGGCCTTGCGCACCATCTACCTGCTCCCGGTCTACTTCTACCGCGCGTGCATCTCGCCCATGCTTCCCCCTTCGTGCCGCTACACCCCGACGTGTAGCCGCTATGCCATCGAAGCCGTCACCCGCCACGGCATCTTCAAAGGCACATGGCTCGCCGCACGGCGCATACTCCGTTGCCATCCCTGGGGCGGCAGCGGCTACGACCCCGTCCCTCCAAAAAGCAATTAACAGTCTACTAATTAGTATCTGTTAGAGGTATTTGGCTACGGCCGCGGGGAGGGTATCGATGTCGGTGACACGCTCAACGAGCTCGCCGTCACGGTTGATGATGAAGGTGGTGGGAACTTGTGTTACGTTGTAGTTGCGCAAAATCTTGGAGCCGTCGACCTGAGAGTTGAGCACGGTTATCCACGGCAGATTTTTGGCCGTCTGGCGCCACTGGAACTCGTCGTCGTCGAGGGCTACCTGATAAATTTCGAGGCCGCGGTCGTGATATTTCTCATAGACTTTGTTGAGCAGGACGTTGAACGCGGGCGACTCGTCGGCAGCGTAGGTCGTGAAGTTGAGGACGATGACTTTGCCCTGTGAGGCCAGTTTCTCAATGGAGCGGGTTGTGCCGTTCTCGTCGATAAGTTCGATTTCAAAGATGGGGATTTCGTTGGCAACGATGGTGTCGGGCACGGCATTGTCACTGCGGCGGTTGGAGATGTAGAGATTGCGCAGGTAGGCGGTGCGGGGGTCATTGGGGCGGAATTCGTTAAAGGCGTTGGCCACGGCGCCGATGACGCGCAGGTCTTGCTTGTTGGAGGGGTTGAAGATTGAGATTCCGCCAATCTTCTTATTAATAATGTAATAGGAAACGATGCCCGAGGGGTCGCCGAGCAACATTCCGCCGAGTTCACGCTTGAGCATCGAGTCGGTGGCGATAGCATCGACACCGCGGCGAGCAACGACGTCCATGACGCGGCGGTCTACTGCCATCAGCATCTCGGCGGCGGTAGAGCCGGCGAGGGTGTATTCGCTGTCAAAGGCGGCTGCCTTGGTGATAACGGTCACTTTTTCAATTGAATCGATAGGGAAATAGAGCGTTTTGTCGCCGAGGCGCAGGCGGTAGATGTCGGGGTAGCCGGCGGCAGCGTGGCTGTAGGAGAACGAGCCGCTTTTGTCGAGTTTGACCGAGTCGAGGGCATACCATCGCCCGTTGTCAGAAGCCTCGATGAGCATCATCTCGCCGTCGGCGCCCTCAATGCGCCCGTCGACGGTCCACTGGTTGGAGCGATTACATGATTGGCCTCCCAAAAGGATGGCACAGGCGGCAACAAGACTGCCGATATATTGAGTGTATTTTGCCATGATTTGTGATTTTTATCGTTCTTGAATATTCGCAAATTCTGATTTGCGCTTTTCACCGACTGCAAAGATAATAAATAATACTTAAAATTACAAACAAAAGTTAAAAATTTGTCAAAATAAAAATGAATAGTAGCAATTTTTTACCATTTCTTGATTCTTTTAGTTACTTTTGCATATTGAAATATTATATCACAACGGCAAATCACATCAACGAATTATAACATTATCCATGAAGAAATTTTTCACCCTGTGTCTCGCGACATTCGCGGGCCTTACGGCCATGGGCGAGACCATTCTTGTCGACTTTGAGTCGGGTTTCCCCACCGATTGGAGTCAGACCGGCGTTACCGTTAAAAAGGACAACAACAGCAACCGCGCGGCTATGGGCGCCAACGCGACTATGACGTCGCCGGCAATCGGAGGCCTGCGCTCGGTGGCCTACAAGCACCGCGGTTCGGGCAGCAACAAGGAACTCGTTGTCGACGCCTCGGCCGACGGTGGTAAGACCTGGACCAACATCGGCTCTACCAAAGTCAGTTCGGCCTCGGCCTACGGCAGTTCGAGCCACACGGTCGCCACAGCCGACAGCCCCGTGCAAATCCGCTTCACCTGCAAGAGCGCCACTATCTATGTCGACGACATTGAACTTGTCTATCAAGTGCTTGCGGCCGAGCCCACAACCGTTTCAACCCTCAAGGCGGCCGATATTACCGGCAACTCGGCTACCGTATCGATTGCCAAGGGTAACGGTGACGGTCGCCTCGTTGCCATCGCCGCGGGCTCCTCGCTGGGCTGGGCTCCCGAGGACGGAACAGCCTATACCGGAACATTCCCCAAGCGCGCCGGCGACGTGACCATTCTGGCGGCCGGCGACATTGACACCGCCACTGCTACCGGACTCGAGCCGGGCAAGACCTATACCATCGGCGTCTTTGAATACAACGGCGAGGGCGAGGCTGTCAACTATCTGACCGCCGGTGCCAACACACTGACCGTCACTACGTTGACCGTGCCGACTCTGACCGTTTCGCCCGCTACCGTCGACTTCCGCAAGACCCGCGTTGGCGGCTACAAGGAGAGCGTCGTTGCCCTTACCGGCAGTTACCTCAACCCCGTTTCGGGCAAAATCACCGTAACTTCGGCCGACGACAATGTCACCCTCAGCGCCGACGGCGGCACGACCTACTCCAACAGCGTCGCCATCGACTATAGCGATGCCACTGCTGCCGGTAGCGTCATCATCCGTTTTACCCCCGAGGCATACGGCGAGTTCGCGACCACGGTCGCCATCACCGGCGGCGGCACATCGGCCACAATCGACGTCAAGGGCATCGGCGCCGACAATGACAACCACGAGTATTTCATAGCCCCCGATGGCGACGACAACGCCGACGGCTCTATCAACGCTCCATGGCTCAACCTTCAGAAAGCTGTCAACGCCGCCCTTCCCGGCGACGTAATCTATTGCCGCGGCGGTCGTTACAATTTCACCACACGCGACAGTAGCGGCAAGTTGACCGTGCGCATCAAGAATTCGGGCACCGCCGATGCTCCCATCACAATCACCGCCTATCCCGGCGAGCATCCCATTTTTGACTTCGAGCAGCAACTGCTCGACTGCAAACGCGACCGCAGCAAGGTTGGCGACCGCGGCATCCTCCTGACCGGCAACTACTGGCACCTCTATGGCCTCCACATCATGCACGCCGCCGACAATGGCCTCAAACTCGAAGGCAGCCACAACCGCATCGAGCGTTGCGAATTCAGTTACAACCTCGACTCGGGTCTCCAGATGGGCTTTGGCCACAACTTCGCCGACAGCGGCCTCGGCTCCAAAAATGACGGCTCGTTCTGTGCCTACAACGACATTATCGACTGTGACAGCCACCACAACTGTGACTACGACTCCAACTATGGCAGCGACGCCGACGGCTTTGCCTGCAAGATGCACAACGGCATCGGCAACCGCTTCATCCGCTGCCGCGCATGGCGCAACGGCGACGACGCCTGGGATCTCTATGAAACAGACTACTCGGTTGTTCTCATCGAGTGCTGGGCATGGCACTCAGGCAAAGCCGAAGACCACACCTGGGTCTACGACTACTTTGACCAAGGCCCCGGCTTCTCGGGCAACGGTAACGGAATCAAACTCGGCGGCAACGGCAGCGGCGGCAGCTCGCGAGGCGTCCACTACGCCTACAACTGCATCGCCTTCGGTAACGATAAATCGGGCTCTACCAAGGGCTTTGACTGCAACAGCCACAAGGACGGTCACGTCATCGTCGGCGGCCTCGCCTTTGACAACGGCTATGACTTCATGTTTGAATCGGGCGGCGGAGCCAACTCCGAGTTCTACAATAACGTCTGCTTCGGTCGACAGGAAATCCTCGTCGGCACCGAGAGCAACAACGCCCTCGGCGGCATGACCCCCAACGCCGGCAAGACATTCTACAACAACGTCGTCACCGGCTTCTCACGCTCTGACTATGAGAGCCTTAGCGAAGCCGACGCGCTCGCTCCCCGCGGCGAGGACGGCAGTCTCCCCGTGAAATTCGGACGCCTCAAGAGCGGTAGCAAACTCGTCGACGCCGGCCTCGACAAGCCCGTTCCCCACACCGACGAGTTCCCGGCCCTCTACCAGCCCATCTATGGCAAAGGCCGCGACATTGGCCCCTACGAACTGGCCGAGGGTCAGGCCGCAAGCGTCAGCCAACTTATCGCCGACCACAACGCCTCGACCTCGTTTGAGATGATGGCAACCGGCCGTGACGGCGAAACTGTCGCCGTTGTCTCCACCGACTCTGATGCCGCTGTCACCCTGACAATCAGCAACATAGCCGGTGCCCGTCAGGCGTCAGTCGACCTCGGCACCGTTCCCGCCGGCACCGTCTACTACCACCCCGTTGCCACC
>JAFLTK010000251.1 GCA_022511505.1 Muribaculaceae bacterium | reverse complement strand
TGCCGGAGAGGCCGAAGAAGATGGCGGTGTTCTCGCCGTTCATGTCGGTGTTGGCCGAGCAGTGCATCGAGGCGATGCCGCGAAGGGGGTTGTAGTAGTTCATGATTGAGAACATACCCTTCTTCATCTCGCCGCCATACCATGTGTTGATAATCAACTGCATGCGGTGTTTAAGGCTGAAGGCTACGCAAGTCTCGGAATTGAGTCCGAGTTCTTTCCAGTTTTCAACCTTGGCCTTTGAGGCGTTGAGCACAACAAAGTCGGGCTTGAAATTGGCGAGTTCTTCGGCAGTGGGGCGGATGAACATATTGGTCACAAAGTGGGCCTGCCATGCCACCTCCATGATGAAGCGAACTGCCAGACGGGTGTCGGGGTTGGTACCGCAGAAAGCGTCAACGACATAGAGGGTCTTGTCGCTCAATTCCTTGTCGGCAATCTTTTTGAGTTCATCCCAAGTAGCCTCGGTGATGGGCTTGTTGTCGTTCTTGTATTCGTCGGTTGTCCACCAGATGGTGTCTTTTGAGACCTCGTCTTCAACAAAGAATTTGTCTTTGGGCGAACGGCCGGTGTAGATACCGGTCATCACGTTGACAGCGTCGAGATTGGTCAACTGTGCACGCTCATAACCCTGAAGGTTACGGTTCATCTCGTCATAGAACAACTTCTCATAGTTGGGGTTGTGTATCACCTTTGCGCCGGTGATGCCATACTGTGAAAGATCAATTGTGCTCATTGTCATTCGTTATTTTTGAAAAATGGTTATAAATTCTGTTTTAAATAAGTCAAAACCTTTTTTACCGATGCAAAGGTAAGCACTTTTCTCGGGATACGCGCAAAAAATACAGAAAAATTTCCGTATTAAACATTTTTTAATAAATTCTCGTGAGGGTGAATAACCGTCGGGAAGCCCTTTAAATATTGTGACGCGAATATTTGATGCGGCTGCCCTTTCTATTATCAAGTGAATATTGGGGGAATGAAAAAAAATGATTATTTTTGCGCGTTAATAGCATTTTTTGATAAATGTGCTATTTCGTTAATGATACATTTTACTAAACGAGATAGAGCCGTAGAGTGGCTATTATTCTGATTATGAAACGATATAACCTGATAAACAATCTGCTTGGCTGGGTTTGCTTTGTGATTGCGGCGGCGACTTATCTGCTGACAATCGAGCCTACGGCCAGTTTTTGGGACTGTCCCGAGTTTATTGCTCAAGGTGTCAAACTTGAAGTAGGTCACCCGCCGGGCAACCCTATCTTCATGCTTGCCGCCCGCTTTTTTGTGAATTTTGCGGGTGGTGATCTGACTCTTGCCGCGGCGATGGTCAACTCGATGTCGGCGCTGCTTAGCGCGGGCACAATTCTGTTGCTGTTTTGGACGATTACCCATCTTGTCAAGCGGTTGATTGTCAAGGACGAGGAGAACGAGGTCTCGCTGACCAAGATGTTGCTTATATTTGGGTCGGGCATCTGCGGGTCGCTGTGCTACACGTGGAGCGATACGTTCTGGTTCTCGGCTGTCGAGGGTGAGGTTTATGCGTTTTCATCGTTCTGCACGGCGTTGGTTTTCTGGCTCATTCTGAAATGGGAGAACCGTGCCGACCGTCCGCACAGCGACAAATATCTGGTGCTGATAGCCTACGTGATTGGTATTTCTATCGCGGTTCACTTGCTTAACTTGCTCTGTATCCCGGCGATTGTGCTGGTGGTTTATTACCGCAAGTGGAAGAACACCAACGTCAAGGGTTCGCTGATTGCGTTGGCCGTGTCGGTGGTGATTGTTGCTATGATTCTTTATGGCCTCGTCCCGGGCTTCATCGAGATGAGCCAGTACTTTGAGTTGCTGTGTGTCAACACGCTGGGTATGAGTTTCAACACCGGCGTGATGATTTATGCCGTGTTGCTTGTCGGCACAATGATATGGGCCGTTGCCGAACTTTATCGCCAGCAGTCGGCTTTGAGAATCAAGGTGTCGTTTGGCTTGGCAATCTTCCTGTCGGGCATGCTGTTTATCGGTGACAAACTGTGGGTTGCCTTCTTGCTGACTGCCGCCCTCGTTGGATATTTGATTTACATGAAACGCGTGCCGGTCAGGGTGCTGAACGTCATCGCGCTGTCGGTGATGGTGATATTCGTGGGCTACTCGAGTTATGCGCTTCTGCTGATTCGCTCGGCCGCCAACCCGCCGATGGACCAGAACTCGCCGGACAATGTGTTCTCGCTGTCGAGTTACCTCAACCGCGAGCAGTATGGCGAGAGCCCGCTGTTCTATGGTCAGACGCTGAACTCGTCGCCGGTCTATGAACTGACCTCGGCCGGCACCACGATACCGCTGAAAAAAGAGGGCCCGGCGCTGTATGCCAAGGAGGTTAAGACCAGCCCCGACGAGCCCGACCGTTATAAAAAGGTGGGCAACAAGTTCTCCTACGTCATGACCCCCGAACTGAACATGCTCTTCCCCCGCATTTATAGCAGTGCCCACGCTGCCGCCTATAGCGACTGGATCGGCGGATTGCAGGGCAGAACGGTCAATGCCACTCAATATGTTGACTCCAAAGGCGACCCCATCTATCCCACCACTCGCGTCAAGCCGACAATGGCCGAAAACATGCGCTACTTCCTTAATTATCAACTAAATCACATGTATTGGCGCTACTTCATGTGGAACTTTGCCGGACGCCAGAACGACATTCAGGGCAACGGCGAGGTGAACCATGGCAACTGGATTTCGGGTATTCCGTTTATCGACAATGCGCGCCTTGGCGACCAGTCGCTGTTGCCGTGGGACCTGGGCAAAGGCAACAAGGGACACAACGTCTTCTTCATGCTGCCGTTGCTGATGGGTATCATCGGCTTGCTGTGGCAAGCGTTCCACTCCAAGCGCGGCATCGAGCAGTTCTGGGTCATTTTCTTCCTGTTCTTCATGACCGGTATAGCGATTGTGCTCTACCTGAACCAGCCGCCGTCCCAGCCTCGCGAACGCGACTATGCGTTTGCGGGCTCGTTCTATGCGTTTGCCATCTGGGTAGGTATGGGCGTCGCCGGCTTGTATTACACTCTCGTCGCTCTTACCAAGAAGAAAGACAAAAAGCCCCTCAAAGATGCCGCTGCTAATGTACAGGCCGAAAAGGCCGCAGCCGAGAAGCCTGCAGCTGAGAAGCCCGCGGCCGCCAAGAAGGAGATCAACCCGCTCGTGTTTGCCGCGATAGCCGCTATCGTTGGCCTCGCCGTGCCGTTGCAGATGGTTTCCCAGACCTGGGACGACCACGACCGCTCGGGCCGTACCGCCGCGCGCGATTTCGGTATGAACTACCTCAATAGCCTCGACCCTAACGCCATCATCTTCACCAACGGCGATAACGACACCTTCCCGCTCTGGTATGCCCAAGAGGTCGAGGGTGTCAGAACCGACGTCAAGGTGGTCAACCTTAGCTACCTGACTACCGACTGGTATGTCAACCAGCAGTTGCATCCGTCCTACGAGGCCCATGGCATCGAAATCCAGGCACGGCCCGAGGATTATGCCTACGACCGCCTGCAATTCTCCTATTTCACCGACATCGACAGCGTGCCCGTCAACGTCCTGTCGGCTCTCGCCGAGTTGTATAGCCCCAAGAGCACGCAAAACGACTGGGGCCTCCCCGTGTTCCGCCACCCGGTGATGTTCATCCCGTCAAACGCTGAGGCTGCCGCTAAGGCCGGCGTAATCAGTCCCGACGAGGTTGCTGCCGCCGACGAGAATATCATCATCGACTTCACCCAAGACCCCTATACTCGCGACGGCATCACCCTCTCCAAGGCTATCTCGCTTGACATCCTCGCCACCGGCGCCAAGAACGGCTGGAAACGCCCCGTCTACTTCGCCATGACCGTACCCGAGGACTACTATATGGGTCTCCAACCTTACATGCGCAACACCGGTATGGCCTACCAGATTACACCAATCGGCGGCCAAGGTTCAAGTTACAACCTCGCCGTTGACACCGACAAGGCCTATCGCAACATTACCGAGAAATTCCGCTGGGGCGGCCTCGACAAAATCGACGAGAACCCGTCGCTGTACCTCGACGAGACCGTGCGCCGCATGGTGACGACCACACGCTCGGCTATGCTCGACCTTGCCGTGGCCCTCGTCAACGAGGCCGTCGAAGTTGAGCGCATGGACTCTATCCCCGTCGCCGATCGCGCCTCCCTGACCGAGTTCAAAAACGACCGCTATGCCAAGGCGCTGACTATCATCAATCTAATGGAGGAGAAACTCCCCGAGAAGGCATCACCCTACTCGGTCCAGATACCCCTCCAACTTGCCAACCTCTACTACCGCATCGGTCTGGCCACCAACAACAAGAAAGCCATCGACCATGCCCTTGAGATTTATGACAAGGAGATTGAGCGCGCCGTTGGCTATGTGCTTTACTACCAGTCGCTTCCACAGCGTCTGTATCGCACACTGCCACGCACCGACCAGTATATCCATCAGATGTATCTGATTGACCTGCTTGGCGGCTATCAGGACGCCGGCGGCGACGTCGAGACAAAACTCAGTGACCTCCAGAAGCGCGGCGTCGACTTCAACCGCATGAGTTATTAGTAATCGATTGTCATGTTCATCGAGCAACCGCCGCTGCTCTACCGACTGCTTTTCCCCGAGGCGATGTGGCGCCTAAAGCGCCACCGCCGTCGGGTTGTCTACCTGACGTTTGACGACGGCCCAATCCCCGAGGTTACCCCTTGGGTGCTCGACCTGCTCGACCGCGAGGAGGTAAAGGCGACCTTTTTCCTCGTGGGGCAGAACGTTGAGCGCCATCCCGAGTTGTTTGAAGAAATCAAGCGCCGCGGCCACTCGTGGGGCAACCACACCATGACCCACCTTCAAGGCATCAAGGTCGCGATGTCGCGCTACATCGACGACATCGAGCGCGCCGACAACCTCATCCACAGTTCGCTATTCCGTCCTCCCCACGGCGTCATGCGCTGGTCCCAGGGTCGCGCTATCAAGCGCCGCTATAACATTGTGATGCAAGACGTTGTCAGCCGCGACTATAGCCGCAGACTCAGTGGCGAAGAAGTCTTCAACAACATTTGCCGCTACACGCGGGATGGGTCGATAATCGTGTTCCACGACTCGCTCAAAGCACGCGAGAACATGATGTATGCCCTGCCGCGCGCAATCCGTTGGCTCAAGGAACAAGGTTATGAAATGCTCCCCATCCCAATGTAGAGCACTTGTGCTCAGTCTGTTGCAAGGCGCCGGAGCATCGCGTGCCGGCGTCGCGCCGGCCCGGCCCGTGCCCCCCGAGGTCGAGGCGCAATATCGCGAATGGATTGCATCCGGTAGCCACGGCGAGATGGCCTACCTTGACCGCTATCACGACGTGCGCCGCGACCCGCGGCTACTGCTCGACGGCGCGCGGTCGGTAATCGTTGCCGCGTTCAACTACTACACGCCTCCGCGCGAGTCGTCGCTGCAATGGGCCATGTATGCCCTTGGAGATGATTACCACGAGGTCATTCGCCGCCGCTTAGGCGCTGTTGCCGAAGAAATTACGCGACAAACAGGCGCCGCATGTCGCGTGACGGTCGACACCGCCCCTATCCGCGAGCGCTACTGGGCAACCCGCGCCGGCATCGGCTTCATAGGTCGCAACAATCAACTAATCATCCCCGGCTCAGGCAGTTACTTCTTTCTCGGCGAGATCATCACCACTCTTGATATCGAGCCCGACGCGCCGGCCGAACGCTGCGACTGCGGCGCTTGCCGTCGATGCGTCGATGCCTGCCCCGGCCGCGCCCTCGACGGCAACGGCGCCCTCGACGCCCGTCGTTGCCTCTCTTATCTGACAATTGAATATCGCGGCACGTTGCCGACCGACATCCCTCTCGGGCGCCACGTCTACGGCTGCGACGAGTGTCAGCGCGCGTGCCCCCACAACCGCCGGGCTGTCCCCACCTTCATCCCCGAGTTCGTCCCCCGCGAGCAAATTCTCGCCCTGACCCCCGATGCCATCCTCGCCCTGACCCCCGACGCCTTCGCTGCCACCTTCGCCCATAGCGCCATCCGACGCACCCGCCTCTCCGGGCTCCAACGCAATGCCACCTCCATCGACCCCATCCTCGACCAGTCCTAATCCCAACTAATTTTGACCCAACGGGATGGGAGTGGTTAGGTGTGGATTTTGGTGTGGATTTTGGGGCGTTTTTTGAAAATTTTAGAGGGAATTAAACTTGATGTAAAGAAAAATCGTTACATTTGTGATTGGAAGTCAAAATTCGGACTCTCCTCTATCCAATTTAAGTCATAATGAGAAAGAAACTTGTCATATCAACGGGCGCGGGAATGAGCGCCGAGAGTGGCATCTCGACATTTCGAGATGCCGGCGGGCTGTGGGAAAACTACCCGGTGATGGATGTTGCGAGCGCCGACGGCTTTGAACGCAACCCTGAACTTGTCCACCGCTTCTACAACGAGCGTCGCAAGCAGTTGATTCACGCCAACCCTAATGCGGGCCATCGAGCGCTGGTTGAGTTGGAGAAATGGTTTGACACGTTTATCATCACTCAGAATGTCGACGACCTTCACGAGCGCGCCGGTAGCCACTATGTGCTCCACCTCCATGGCGAGTTGATGAAAGTGCGCTCGATGACCCGGGAGGATCGCGTCTACACTCTGGACCCCGATAATCTCGAGACGACAACCGAGACGCGCGACAAGTTTGGCGACCCGGTGCGCCCCCACATCGTCTTTTTCCAGGAAGCGGTGCCCAATATCGAGCCCGCCATCGAACTGACGCGTCAGGCCGATATCTTTGTGGTCATCGGGACATCGCTCGTTGTCTATCCTGCGGCCTCGCTGCTGCACTATGTGCGCCGAGGCGTGCCGGTCTACTACATCGACCCGGTGCCGGCGGTGGTTCCCCCCGGCGTGACCGTCCTGAAGATGACCGCCACTGAGGGCGTCGGCAAACTAATCGAATTGCTTAAACCCCTTGCCGAACAGGATGGAAACGGTTAAAAACCTGATGTTTGACCTCGGAGGGGTCATTATGGACAT
This sequence comes from Muribaculaceae bacterium, assembly GCA_022511505.1. Classification (GTDB taxonomy): domain Bacteria; phylum Bacteroidota; class Bacteroidia; order Bacteroidales; family Muribaculaceae; genus HGM05190. The sequence goes on along the minus strand of JAFLTK010000251.1, from coordinate 6,707 downwards.
CTGCCGCGCCAATTGCGTGGCGGCGTTCACTGCACTCGGCATGAAGGATGCCGACTCGTTTTTTGGCGAATATAAACAGACGGGACCGTTCCTGCAACTCGAGGCGGGCGAGATTGACCCGGCGACCTTCCGCGAGCGCATGCGCCGGCTGATAACCGCTACCGTCAGCGACGCCGATCTTGACGCTGCCCTCAACCGCTTCCTGACCGGCATCCCCGTCCATCGCCTGCGTGCCCTTGAGGCGCTCAGAAATCGATTTGGCATCTACCTGCTGTCCAACACCAACCCTATCATGTGGAACAGCCGCATCGACGAGCAGTTCCGCGCCGATGGCCACGACCGCGAATACTACTTTGACGGCATGTTGACCTCCTTTGAGGCCCGAGCCATCAAGCCCGCGCCCGCCATCTTTGAGGAGGCCATTGCCCGCTTTGGCATCAAGCCCGAGGAGACGCTTTTTCTCGACGACTCCCGGTCAAACCTCGACGGAGCCGCAGCTCTGGGCTTCAAGACGATGCTCGTCGAGCCCGGCGCCGAGTTTGAAACACTCCTCGCCTCTAAACTTTAAAATTCTAAACTTTAAGTTGAACTTGAGAAACTTAAACTAAGATATGAATATAATCACCAAAGCCGACCGCCGTCGCCGTCGCGTTGCCGCCATAGGAATGTGGGACGGGCTACACCTTGGCCACCGTTTCCTAATCGACTACCTGTTGCTCGAAGCCCGCAACCGCGGGTTGACCCCGGCAGTGGTCACCTTCAGTGACCACCCCAAGCGCGTTGTCGACCCCGAGAAGGCGCCGATGATGCTCTCAACCCTGACCGACCGCGTTGACGCCCTCGGCGCACAGGGCGTTGTGGATATCATCCTGCTATCGTTCAACGAGCGCATGCGCCGCCAGAGCGCACGCAAGTTTCTCGAGCGCCTGAAGAAAAGTTTTGGTGTCGACACCCTCGTTGTCGGGTTCAACAACCGCTTTGGCCACGACCGCGCCGACGGTCTCAAAGAATATCAGGCCATTGGCAACGAGATTGACCTCGAGATAGTTGCAGCGCCCGAATATCGCAACCCCGACAATCAGACCATCAGTTCGTCGACCATCCGCGAGCACGTTGCCGCCGGACGCGTCGAGGAAGCCGGGCGGCTGCTTGGCCACCCCTATGCCCTGCGCGGCATCGTTATCGAAGGCAAGCACCTGGGACGAACCATGGGCTTCCCTACCGCCAACCTGCGCCCTTCGGCCTCAAATACCCTTATTCCCGGCACAGGTGTCTATGCCACATACGTCACCACCCCCGATGGCATGCGCCGCCCCGCCGTTGTCAACATAGGTTTCCGCCCCACCGTCGACAACCCCGAGCTGAGTTCCCCCGAGCTCTCCATCGAAATTCACATCCCCGGCTTCACCGGCTACCTCTATGACGACGAATTGCTGGTCGAGTTTATGCACCGCCTGCGCGACGAGCAGCGTTTCAAGGACATCAACCAGTTGCGCAAAGCCATCGGACTCGACGTCAGCGACACCCTGCGCCGCCTCGCCGCCGACCTAAAATAAAACGAGGAGCGGCGCCCTGTGTGCAATAATGAATCACATTTTATAACGTGATGAGCTTATAGCCCTAATATCATCGAGGTTGGTATAGGGAGTTTCAAAACATGGTTATCCAGTAGAGATGCGATATGTCGCGCCCACTTAATGCAATAATAATCAGTGTTATATGCTGACACGATATGTCGCGTCCATTCTACAAAACTTTATCGACTTTGCGCTCCTCCGACCTTATGTCGGAGGCTAACCATCTGGGGTAAAATGGGGGGGGACGGGATACCACCTAATGTGTACCTACCCCGGTAGGAGCTGCATTTCTTGTCTGGTTAGTTATCGTATTATTTGCACACTGCTCGCTGAACTCGTTTGTTAAGAAGATGGCTATCGTCCTGCGGGACGTACACAAAATCAACGGGTTGGCGCTTGTTGATTTGCGTATGGATGGGTACAACAAAGGTGGACGCGCGGTCGGAGGGTATGACACACGTCCACTTTGTGATATATTATAATGTGGTGTCTCGAACGCTTGAGACTCGCTATCAATTATTCGCCGGCAGCGGGTGCGGCAGGTGCAGCAGGTGCAGCGGGAGCCTGAGTGTCGAAGTTACCACCTTGGGTCTGCTCGGTAGCGGTAGCGTTAACGCGAGAGGTGGGGGTCAACGCGGCGGGCATGAAGAATGTCGACAGGATGGCGAGCACGGCGAGGGCACCGGCGAGCGACCATGTCATTTTCTCGATGACTGAGTTGGTGCGGCGCACACCCATAATCTGGTTTGAGCCGGCAAAGGTCGACGACAGACCGCCACCTTTTGACTTCTGGATGAGCACGACGCCAATGAGAAGAATTGCTACGAGGAGAGATAGAATAACAAGAACGACAAACATCTTTATTATTTTTTAGATTGTTGGTTTATTATAAGTTTGCGAAGAAATCGCAATTGGTCTGCAAAGTAAACACTTTTTTTTGGATTATTCAAACTTAACGACTCTATAATTTCGTATGCCTTGTCATAACGACCCTGACTGATGTAGATTTTGGCCAGCGATTCGCTGAGCGATGATGATGGTTGCGCTTTGGGGTGTCGCGGTTGTTTTTGTGGCTTAACGTCTTTATTCTCAGATGTTTGCGAGTCGACAATGTTGGCCATAGAGGCGTTAAAGCGCTCGCGATGGAAGGGTGGTGGGACGGCGGGACCGGCGACTCGTGTTTTTTTGACCGGCTCGACTGCTTTTGGCTCAACTTTTGGCTCAAGGGCAGGTTCAACCGCCTTAACCGGCACCTCAACGGCAGCCTCTACGACCGGCTCGGGGACGGGGACGGCTGCCGGAACGCCGGGGGATAGGGCGGCAACGGCGGCGGCGGTGTCGTCATCGGCGGCAAGTGCGGCCGCCTCGGCATCGCCTTCGGCCTCGAGGAGCGACATATAGTCGGGAGCCGGGGGATTGAAGATGAGTTTCTCGAGCACGGCATCAGCGGCGGGGTCGCTGTGGCCGTAGGTTTTGAGGAAGGTGTCGATGGCGTCGTCGGTCGACGGGGTCTCGGGCTCGGCGTTGTCGTCGGGGTAGAAGTCGGCCCACGTCTGATGATGGGGGTCGATGAGCATAAAGAGGGTGTCGGGGTCTGAGGCGTTGAGGGCAAGACGCTCGCTGAGGCGCCTGCGGGTGTCGGCGTCGAGCGTTTTGCCGTCGCGTTGCAGCAGGATGGCATCGGCAAGCGTGAAATATGGATAGGCCCGGTCGATTTGCTCTACGACCGACGCCGAGATGGATGCTCCGGGGTCGGCGATGGCGTCAAGCAAGCGCTGCATCGGTGTTTTGTAGGGGTTTGCTGAGGTCATAACAGAGAGGGTTAGAGGATGTTACCAGTCGCCGAGGGTTGAGTTGAATATCAACTCGACGAGTTCCTTGGATATTTCCTGACACAACTGGTCCTGAACATCGGTCAGTATTTCAGATGCGTCAAAATCGCGGTAGGCCGAGAATGTTTGGTCGATATCTTTGCCCTCGCTTCGGTGGTCGGTGTATTTGACGCGCACCTGGATTGTCAGGCGCGTTCGCGAGGCGTATGCGTTCTCGGTGACGGCCTGAGGCGACAGCGAGTAGCCGGTGATTTCGCCTTCGAGGCTTAGGTCAGAGTTGCCGGTGTCGATTACCTGCAGGCGCGTGTTGCGGGTGATGTAGTCCATCAACTCGTTTTCAAACGTCTGCTGCAACGGAGGGTAGACAAGCGCCGCGCGAATAGGGAACTGGCTGACCTCGATTGTCTTATAAATCGAGTAGTCGATGGCCGTTCCATTCAGCTTGTAGCTGATGGAACACGACGGCAAGAAGGCCGCAATCGCGGCTACCGTCATCGCGGTTAATATGACGATAAATCTTTTCACTTTGCAAAGGTAATAAATTTTCTCGAGCGCGTCAACTCGAAGATGGGATGTTTGAGCTCCGGTGACTTTAAAAGATCGAGAAAAGATCGAGACGCCGGAACCTCCCGTCACGACAATGACGTCGCCGAGTGTCGCCGCGCGAGGTAAACATTTGTGAAAATTGCCTTGGTTCTTGATTTTTTATCCAAATAGTGTTATCTTTGCCGTGCAAAACCGCGTCTTGGCGTCTCGGCAATCAGATTGCCACAGTGCCGGCCCGTCCCCGGGCCCTGAATCATGACCAAAAGAATTGAAAAATACCATTTTAATACCAACATTATGAGCAAAGAAAAAAAATTTATGACCTGTGATGGTAACCAGGCTGCTGCTCATATCTCCTATATGTTCTCGGAGGTAGCAGCAATCTATCCCATCACCCCGTCGTCGACCATGGCTGAATATGTTGACGAGTGGGCCGCTGCAGGTCGCAAAAACATCTTCGGCGAGACCGTTCTCGTTCAGGAAATGCAGAGTGAAGGTGGTGCCGCCGGTGCCGTTCACGGTTCGCTTCAGGCAGGTGCCTTGACAACTACCTACACTGCATCACAGGGCTTGCTGCTGATGATTCCCAACATGTATAAAATTGCCGGCGAGCTTCTTCCGAGCGTGTTCCACGTATCGGCTCGTACTCTTGCCAGCCACGCGCTGAGCATCTTCGGTGACCACCAGGACGTTATGTCGGTTCGTCAGACCGGTTTCGCCATGCTCGCCGAGGGTTCGGTTCAGGAAGTTATGGATCTGGCCGGTGTTGCCCACCTTTCAACCATCAAGAGCCGCGTGCCGTTTGTAAACTTCTTTGACGGTTTCCGCACATCACACGAGATTCAGAAGATTGAGGTCGTTGAGCAGGATGACCTTGCCGCTCTCCTCGACTGGGAGGCTCTGGCCGACTTCCGCGCCCGCGCCCTCAACCCCGAGAAGCCCGTTGCCCGCGGTATGGCCGAGAATGGCGACGTATTCTTCCAGCACCGCGAAAGCTGCAACGAATACTACAACGCCGTGCCCGCTATCGTTGAAGACTACATGAAGAAAATCAGCGAAATCACCGGCCGCGAATACAAACTGTTCAACTACTATGGCGCCGAGGATGCCGAGCGCGTCATCATCGCCATGGGTTCTGTTACCCAGGCCGCTCAGGAGGCTATCGACCACCTCGTTGCCCAGGGCGAAAAGGTAGGTCTTGTTTCGGTTCACCTCTACCGTCCTTTCTCGGCAAAGCACTTCCTTGCAGCCGTTCCCGCTACTGCAAAGCGCATCGCCGTCCTCGACCGCACCAAGGAACCCGGCGCTACCGGCGAGCCCCTTTATCTCGATGTTAAAGACTGCTTCTATGGCAAGGAGAACGCCCCCGTTATCGTCGGTGGCCGCTATGGTCTGGCCTCTAAGGACACCACTCCCGCCCAGATTATCGCTGTCTTTGAAAACCTCGCCCTCCCCGAGCCCAAAAACAACTTCACCGTTGGTATCATCGACGATGTTACCTTCACCTCGCTGCCTCCCAAAGAAGAAATCGCCCTTGGCGGTGACACCTTTGAGGCTAAGTTCTATGGCCTCGGTGCCGACGGTACCGTTGGTGCAAACAAGAACTCGGTTAAGATTATCGGTGACAACACCAATAAATATTGCCAGGCCTACTTTGCCTACGACTCAAAGAAATCGGGCGGTTTCACTTGCTCACACCTCCGCTTTGGTGACAACCCCATCCGCTCGACCTATCTGGTAACTACCCCCAACTTTGTTGCTTGCCACGTTCAGGCCTACCTCCACATGTATGACGTCACTCGCGGTCTCCGCAAGGGCGGCACATTCCTTCTCAACACCATCTGGGAAGGCGACGAGTTGGCTAAGAACCTGCCCAACAACGTTAAGAAATATTTCGCCGACAACGACATCACCGTTTACTACATCAACGCTACCAAGATTGCTCAGGAAATCGGTCTCGGCAACCGCACCAACACCATCCTCCAAAGCGCTTTCTTCCGCATCACCGAGGTTATCCCCGTTGACCTCGCCGTTGAGCAGATGAAGAAATTCATCGTCAAGAGCTATGGCAAGAAGGGTCAGGACGTTGTCGACAAGAACTATGCAGCCGTTGACCGTGGCGGCGAGTACAAGCAGCTCCCCGTCGACAAGGCATGGAGCAACCTCCCCGCCGACGAGCCCGCCAAGAACGACGATCCCGCGTTCATCAACGAAATCGTTCGCCCCATCAACGCTCAGGACGGCGACCTGTTGAAGGTATCTGCCTTCAAGGGCATCGAGGACGGCACCTGGCAGCAGGGCACCGCAGCCTACGAGAAGCGCGGCGTTGCAGCCTTCGTTCCCGAGTGGCTTCCCGAGAACTGTATCCAGTGTAACAAGTGTGCCTACGTCTGCCCCCACGCCGCTATCCGTCCGTTCCTGCTCGACGAGAAAGAAATGGAAGGCGCACCCTTCGGCAAAGACAAGACTATCGTTGCCATTGGCAAGCAGTTTGCCGGCATGAGCTTCGTTCAGGGCGTCGACGTTCTCGACTGTCTGGGTTGCGGCAACTGTGTTGACGTCTGCCCCGGCAAGAAGGGCGTGAAGGCTCTCGTTATGAAGCCCCTCGAGACCCAACTCGACGTTCAGAAAGAATGGGACTACTGTGTTAAGGAAGTTGCCAGCAAGCAGGCTCTCGTCGACGTTAAGAGCAACGTCAAGAACAGCCAGTTTGCAACTCCGCTCTTTGAATTCTCGGGCGCATGCTCGGGTT
>JAFLTK010000250.1 GCA_022511505.1 Muribaculaceae bacterium | reverse complement strand
CCATGGCGTGGAACTCGAGTCCGGTTACCTCGGTGAAATGCTCGCAGGCGCGGTTCAGAGTCTCGACGGGGCTGAGCGCCAGCGGTTTGCCTTCTTTGTCAAAGAAACTGCAAAGCATGGTCAACGTTGGCAGGGGAGCAAACGGGTCGACGAAAGCCGTCGAGAAGCGAGGCACGACATAGAGGTCAGAGTTGCCGGCCTCGATAAACGGGAACAGGCTCGAGCCGTCGACGCGCTCGCCGTTGGTCAGGATGCTGTCGAGATACTCGGGACTGTTGACAACGAAGTTAAGTGTCTTCAGTCGACCGTCGGCAGCCGGATACATGAAGTTGACCATCGATATGGCGTTGTCGGTGATATAGCGCGCTATATCATCTTTGGTGAACGTCGACGGGTGACGTCCTATTGATTTGACGAGAGGATTCAAAAGTGTCATGGTTGTTTGTGATTTTAATTTGAACGATATTCAAATTAAAAGTTTAGAGTTTAAGGGTTATAGGTTTATAGTTAATTGTTTCCCCAAAGGTAGTATCTTTTTTTGTAATATACAAGCGTGGCGGGGTCGGCAGTTCAAAAAGTTTTGTTACCTTTGTGGCGTCAAAACAATTGGACAAGAAAATGAAAGACCTATTCCGTCGTTCGTTGACCGGCATCATATATGTAGTTGTGATAGTTGCACTGGTGTCAATCTCGCGCATGTCGCTGATGCTGTTGCAGTTATTACTGATATGCGCCGGGCTGCTGGAGTTCCGCCGTCTGTCGACTTTGACTCCGCGCGGTTGGCTGATTACAGTGGCCGACCTTCTCGGCGGCATCCTGATGTTATGTGCCGTCGACTCCTTTTTAGGCGTCTTTCATTTGCATGATTTCTCCACGGCAGAGATGATGCCGTTACTCGCCATGACCATCTTTGGCGCCTCGATGTTTCTGGTCTATATCATTGCGCGACTGCTGCTTGAACTTTATCGCGGTGATGAGCGGCCCATCTCGTCGCTGGCCCACTCATTTCTCGGTCAACTGTATATCGCGTTGCCGGTGTCGCTGATGATGGTTGTCTATGATTTTGGCGGTGCGCCGCTTGTGTTGGCGATGTTTATCATGATTTGGCTCAACGACACGGGCGCTTATTGTGTCGGGTCGCTCTTCGGCCGCCACCGCCTGTTTGAGCGCGTGTCGCCCAAAAAGAGCTGGGAGGGCTTCTTTGGCGGGATGGCCTTTGGGTTGCTCTCGGTCCCGGTGTTCAAATACTGTTTCCCGGATAGTTTCAGCGAGCCGATATGGTGGTATCTGGCGATGGCTGTGATAGTGTCGATATTTGGCACGTGGGGCGACCTGGTGGAGTCGATGATGAAGCGCGCGCTCCATGTCAAGGATTCGGGCAACATTCTTCCCGGCCATGGCGGTTTGCTTGACCGAATAGACTCGCTGTTGCTCGTTCTGCCGGCCATGACGCTGTTTATCGCCTTAACTTACATTGTAACTCTATCACTTTCATAAGTTTCCAATAATCTACAATTTTAAAACATGACATTTTCAGGTAAAATTGATTTTCACCCTAAGTTAATTGGGGCGTTACGTCATTACTCGTTTGCCAAGTTCAAGAGCGACCTTGTGGCCGGTATAGTAGTTGGCATTGTGGCGTTGCCGCTGGCAATTGCGTTTGGTATAGCGTCGGGAGTCAGCCCCACGGTGGGTCTCATCACCGCCATCATCGGCGGTGTTTTAGTGTCGGCGCTTGGCGGCAACAGCGTGCAGATAGGCGGCCCGACGGGTGCTTTCATCGTCATTGTCTACAATATTATCGCCACCTACGGTCTGCAAGGCCTTGCTATAGCGACATTTATGGCCGGCGTGATACTGATTCTGCTCGGCGTATTCCACCTCGGGACGGTCATCAAGTTTATTCCCTATCCGATTGTGGTAGGGTTCACGGCCGGTATCGCTCTGACAATCTTCTCGACCCAGATAAATGACTTCCTCGGGCTTGGGCTGACCGGTGTGCCGAGCGAGTTCATCCCCAAGTGGGGCGTCTATTTTGCCAACCTCGGAAACGTCAACTGGCCGACGGTGGTCGTGGGCCTCGTGTCGCTCGCCATCATTATCATTACCCCCAAGATTTCAAAGCGCATACCCGGCGCCCTGACCGCCATCATCCTTGTCAGCGTCGCCGTATATATTATAAAAGGTGTAGCGCCCGAGTGGGACGTCGAGACCATCGGTCAGCGTTTTGGCGCGTTGAAAACCGACATCCCCGAGCCGCACGGTTTTGAACTGACAATGGCAACAATCAACAACCTGCTTCCCTCGGCGTTCACCATCGCTATCCTTGGGGCTATAGAGTCGCTGCTGTCGGCAACCGTGGCCGACGGTATCACCGGCTCGCGCACCAACTCCAACACCGAACTCATCGGCCAGGGTGTTGCCAATGTCGTCGTGCCGTTCTTTGGCGGTATCCCCGTGACCGGAGCCATCGCCCGCACCATGACCAACATCTCCAACGGCGCCCGCACTCCCGTTGCCGGCGTTGTCCACGCCGTGGTGCTCCTGCTGATTTTCCTCTTCCTGATGCCCCTTATTAATATGGTGCCGATGGCGTGCCTTGCGGCCGTGCTGATTATGGTATCTTATAACATGAGCGGCTGGCGCTCGGTTCGAGCCATCTTCTCCAATCCCAAGGGTGACATATCGGTGCTGATAGTGACTTTCTTGCTGACAGTCCTCTTTGACCTCACAATCGCCATCGAAATAGGTTTGCTTCTCGCTATCATCCTGTTCTTGCGCCGCGTGATGGAAAACAGCAGTGTCAAGGTTTATAGCGAGCAACTTGATGCAACCACCGGAACCGACGCTACCGTCCACGAGATTCTCGACGTCAAGCCCGGTGTTGAAGTCTATGAAATAGACGGCCCGTTCTTCTTTGGCGTCGCCACCAAGTTTGACGAACTGATGAGAACGTCGATTTCGATGTCCCGCAAGCCGATTGTGCGCATCATCCGCATGCGTAAGGTACCGTTCATCGACTCGACCGGCATCCACAACCTCGAGGTGCTCATCAAGTCGTCCCACGAGTTGGGCATCCACGTTGTGCTGTCGGGTGTCGTTGAAAGTGTCCATCGCGACCTGCAACATGCCGGCATCGAGCAGCTGATGGACCCCGACCACATCTGTGACCACATTTCCAAGGCAGTCGAGACCGCCAACCGCATTGTCGAGGATAAAATTCCGCTCCGGTCGCGTGGTTGATGGAAATGTTAAAAATTTGCACAGAGGAGCGGAGAGTATGCCAAATGTTAAAATTTGTACACGAAAAAATACATATTTTCAGAATTTTTCACTAAAAAATGCCTTTCCGCAAAAAAAATACTAAATTTTGTTTGGTATATCTGAAAATTGTATTACCTTTGTGACGTTTTTGAAGCTAAAAAAATAACATTGTTTTATTATTTAATTAAAAAGAAAATGAAAAAGTTAGTTTTCCTTTTTGCTGTTGTTCTCAGCGCATCTTTCGTTTCTTGCTCTTCTGAAAAAGCTACTGAGGCTGAGGCTACTGAGCCCGCAGTTGAAGAGACTGTAGTAGCAGAAGAAGTTGTTGACACAACTGCTGCTCCCGTTGACTCTGTTGCTGCTCCCGCTGAAGAAGTTGCTGCTCCCGCTGCTGAATAATAGTAATCCACTTCTCTCTTAGAGAAACACTAACAGCACGAAATTAAGTCGACCGCGCTTTTGCGTGGCCGACTTTCTGTTGTATACGGGATGTCCCGCTCGCCGATAGATTAATATCTTTGCATTTCCATGTCGATTTGCAATTTCGATTTTAATTCAAAGAGAATCCAGTTCTCGGAGGGCGAGTGCCGATGTTTATGGGGATAGGGTAGGGGTCGAAGATTTTTTTGAACTATAAGTAAACAAAATGGGGGTGAAAGTTTTTGTATAGGTATAGTGACTGCTATAGCGGGACTGGCCGAGGTTGAAGATTTTAAATCTGAACTTGAAACCGCACCGATATGCATCTCTCCCTCTCCACGATTCTAAATACAATTTTATCTATAACTTTCAACATTTAAACATTATGTGGCACTGGATTCTTGAAACCTGCAGGGAGAACCCTGCGATTCCAATCTTCTTTACCATCGCGATGGGATTTTGGATTGGTCAGTTTAAGTATAAATCTTTTTCGCTCGGGACGGTCACGTCGGTGCTCCTCGTCGGTGTGCTTGTCGGTCAGATGGATATCCCCATCTCGGGACCGCTCAAGAGTGTGTTCTTCCTGCTGTTCCTCTTTGCGATTGGCTACAGCGTTGGCCCGCAGTTCTTCCAGGCCCTCAAGGGTAGTGGCCTCAAGCAGGTGATTTTCAGTGTTATACTTTGTGTGCTCTGCCTCGGTATCACATTTTTGATGGCCAAGCTGCTTCACTACAATCCCGGCGAGGCCGCCGGCTTGTTCTCGGGTGCGCAGACTATCTCGGCCGTCATCGGTGTTGGTGGAAACACCATCTCGACTCTCTCGGGAGTCAGTGAGGCCACCCGCCAGCAGTGGATTAATATTATCCCGGTTTGCTATGCCGTGACCTACATTTTTGGCACAATCGGCTCGGCCTACATCCTTGGCAACATCGGTCCCTGGATGCTTGGTGGTCTAAAGAAGGTGAAAGACGACACCGTTGCTCTTGCACGCGAACTTAACCAGAGCTCGCTGACCGACGACCCCGCGTACATCAACGCCAACCGTCCCATCTCGTTCCGTGCCTATAAGGTCACTGCCGACCTGTTCCAAACCCCTCAAACCGTTCAACAGATTGAGGAACATCTCTCGGGCCTTGGTCGCCGCCTCTTTGTTGAACGAATCCGCACCAAAGATGGAATCATCGATCCAACGCCAACCCAAACCGTTGCCGTCGGTGACGAAATCGTGCTCAGCGGTCGCCACGAGTACATCATCGAGGACGAAAGCTGGATTGGTCCCGAGGTCGACGATGCTCAGTTGCTGTCGTTCCCTGTCGAGGTGGTTTCGGTGCTCCTGACCTCCAAGAAAATCGGTAAAAACATGACCGTCGACTCGCTGCGCGCCCAGCCCTATATGTATGGCGTTGTTATTCAGAAGATTACCCGCGGTCAGGTTTCCATCCCCGTCTTTGCCCAGACCCAGCTCCTCCCCGGTGACACAGTCACCATCGCCGGTCTGCCACAGGAAATCAATCTCGCCGCTCCCAAGTTGGGCTACGTTGACCGTCCTACCAACAAGACCAGCCTCATCTACGTTGGTCTCGGTATCGTCATCGGTTGCCTCGTTGGCGCACTGACCATCCATGCAGGCGGTGTTCCTATCAGCCTCAGCACCAGTGGTGGCGCACTTATCGCAGGTCTGGTTATGGGCTGGCTCCGCACCAAACGCCCCTCGATGGGCCACATTCCCGCCTCGTCGCTGTGGTTGCTCAACAATCTGGGCCTGAACATGTTCATCGCCGTCATCGGCATCTCGGCCGGCCCCACTTTTATCGAAGGCATCAAACACGTTGGCATAATGCTCTTTGTAGCCGGTATCATCGCCACGTCGGTTCCACTGTTCATCGGAGTGTGGATGGGTGACAAGATCTTCAAGTTCCGTCCCGCCATCAACCTCGGCTGCAACGCCGGCGGCCGCACAACCACCGCGGCTCTGGGAGCCATTCAGGACTCGCTCGACAGTACTATCCCCGCCATGGGCTACACTGTCACCTACGCTATCGGTAACACCTTGTTAATCCTTTGGGGCGTGGTCATCGTCTTGCTAATGGCTTAGCGGCCACTCTCATAAAACACCATCTATAAACAACTAATTTCCCACCAAAATGGACACAACCAATTTCAACCCCGAAAATCCTACCTACGAGAAGAATCTCGAGCGGGTCAGTCCTTTTGAAATCAAAAACGAGCTTATCAAACTCGCCCAGGCCGACGCCCAAAAGTCGACAGCCACCTTCCTCAACGCCGGCCGCGGCAACCCCAACTGGGTAGCCACCTATCCCCGCGAAGCCTTCTTCCTGCTCGGTAAATGGGGTATGCAAGAGTGTCGCCGTGTGGCCGACAACCCCATCGGTGTAGCCGGAATCCCGTCGGCCGGCACCGGTATCGCCGACCGCCTAATGGCTTTCCTCGACGAGAACAAAGCCGAGAACGGAGCACAACTGCTAAAAGACGCCTTTGACTACATGGTCAAGACCCACAATGCCGACCCCGACGAGCTTGCCTACGAGTGGGCCGAAGGTATCGTCGGAGACCAGTATCCAACCCCCGACCGCATCCTAAAATACACCGAAATCTTCATCCAAGACTATCTCAAATGGGCCATGGGAGCCAACGGCGACAATTCAACCTTTGACCTCTTTGCAACTGAGGGTGGAACAGCCGGAATGTGCTACGCCTTTGACTCGGTGCAGGAAAACTTCCTGGTCAACAAAGGTGACAAGATAGCCCTGATGACCCCAATCTTCACCCCTTATATAGAGATTCCCGAGTTGGAGCGATTTGGATTTGACGTAGTCAACGTCAGCGCCAATAAAGTTGACCACGACGGGTATCACACCTGGCAGTATCCCCCCGAGGAAATCGACAAACTGCGCGACCCGTCGGTCAAACTCCTCTGCCTGGTCAACCCCAGCAATCCGCCATCCTACACCCTTGACCGGAGTGTCCTTGACCAGCTCGTCGACGTGGTCAAAAACTCCAACCCCAATCTGATGATTGTCACCGACGACGTCTATGGCACCTTCATCAAAGGGTTCCGCTCGCTGATGTATGAACTGCCCTACAACACTATGTGTGTCTACTCCTTCTCCAAATATTTCGGAGCAACAGGATGGCGTCTGGCAGTCATCGCCATAAACCGCGACAACATTTTTGACAAAAAAATCGCCGAGCTGCCCGATGATAAGAAGGAAGCACTGGCCAAGCGCTACGGCTCGCTGTCGCTCGACCCGTCGTCGATAAAGTTCATTGACCGCATGGTAGCCGACAGCCGCATGGTAGCCCTTAACCACACCGCCGGCCTGTCCATCCCCCAGCAGATTCAGATGTCGCTCTTTGCAGCCTTCTCGCTGCTCGATGTTGCCAATGGCAACAAATATCAGACCACGATGATTGATATGGTACAGGCCCGTCTCAAGGCCCTTTGGAAGACATCAGGCTTCACCCTGCTTCCCGACCCGACTCGCGCCGGATACTATTCGGAAATCGACATCATGGTATGGGCCACCAAGTTCTACGGAACCGACTTCGCCACATGGCTCAACACCAACTATGAACCCCTCGACTTTGTCATCAAACTCGCCAACGAGACCGCCGTTGTGCTCCTAAACGGCGACGGCTTTGACGGCCCCGCATGGTCAGTCCGCGCATCGCTCGCCAACCTCAACGAAAGCGACTACCTCAAGATTGGAACCGCCATCCGCAAGATACTCGACCAATACTACGCCAAGTACCAAAACAAGTAAGTGCCGGCTTTACTGTTGTTTTTGTTTTTATTGTTGTTATTGTTTTTGCCGGGTTAACGACCTTAATAACACTAACAACATCAACAACGCCCTCAACACTAACAACATCAGCTGAAACCAATTCCACATAATCCCGCCATGGGGAGGGCCTTTCTCATAGGACCCTCCCCATTCTTCGACTCGATTTAAGCGAACAGTAATAGGAGATTATAACCAACGCTAAGATGAGAGCCGCATATAAAAAGGTTAAATACTTAAAAGCCAAATATTAAGCACATATAGAGAGCATAACTCCCTGTATGTGCTTTTGTTAGCAATTTAAAGTGCCAAACTAAGAAATATAGGTTAAAAACGCGGTTTGCGCAAATTATCCGATTATATTCTGCTCAAACAGGGGTTAAAAACGCGGTTTGCGCAAATTATCCGATTATATTTTGCTCAAACAGGGGTTAAAAACACGGTTTACGCAAATTATCCGATTATATTTTGCTCAAACAGGGGTTAAAAACATGGTTTGCGCAAATTATCCGATTATATTTTGCTCAAACCAAAGGTAGGAAGGGGGCGAGGTCGGCAAGGGGGAGGCCACGACGGCGGGCGTAGTCGGCGGCTTGGGTAGCGTCGATGGGACCGAGATTGAAGTAGCGGGCCGAGGGGGCGGCGAAGTAAAGGCCAAGTTCTGAGGAGGCTGGCGAAAGGGCGCCGTTTTCGGTGACGGTCATGCCAAGTCGATCGAGGGGAAGCAGGGTTGCAATCAGATGTGCCATGCTTTGGTCGGGTAGCGACGGATATCCGACGGCGGGACGAATACCTTGCGCGTCAAATCCCCATAGCCGGCGGCGCACGCGGTCGTGAAGCCACTCTGAGGCGGCTTCGACGAGGCGGTCGCAGAGTGTAGCCGCGAGCAGCGAGTCATACTCGTCGGCAGGGCTCTCCTCTGCCATGCCGGCCGTGACGGCAAAGGCGCCTATGTGGTCGTCGCCGGTGGCTGTGACTAAGTCGGCAAGTGAAAGCGGTGTCTCTGATTGTCGGCGTAACATTGGCAACGACATGCGGTTATCAATTACAATATCATCGCCGGCACGTCGAGCGGGCAGCATCGCGACCGCGGCTTTTACTGAAAAGCGGTCGGCATCGCGGTCGAGCAACTGCCGGGCGTCGCGATACAGTCGCAAAGCGTCAAGCGCCTTGGCATCGCCGGAATATTTCGCCTCAAAGACCTCAACATTCTCATTGCCAAGCGAGTAGGGGAAATCGGTAACAAAAGGCCCCTCGACACGCCAGGCGTGGAAAAACTGCGGCCAGCTGATGAGCGGAATCAATCCATCAACCGGTATGGCATCAAACAGGGTTAAGCCCGGATGCTGTGGTGCAGGAGCGGGTGTATCCTCACCGCGAGCACGGCGGCGACACTCGTCAAGAGGCAACAATTCAATCGGCGTTTTCTCTAAAGCATCGGCGCGTAACTGCTCCTGAACGCGTTGGTTCTCAGCGACAAACTCGCGGCGTGTCGTTTTACCGACGAGCGCGGCGGCGATTGCGGCATTTTGTCCGGCATCGGCCGAATGTATCACCGGACCGAGTGACCGACAGGGTGCAATCTTCAGGGCGGTATGTAGTGCCGAGGTCGTGGCTCCCCCCACTACAACGGGTGTCGACAGTCCCTCGCGCTCCATCAGTCGGGCAACGGCAACCATCTCGGCGAGCGACGGCGTGATGAGTCCTGAGAGTCCGACAAACACCGGGTCGTGGGTCTTCACGGCCGCAACAATTTCCTCGGGAGGCACCATCACCCCGAGGTCGACAATCTCGAAGTTATTGCATGCCAGCACGATAGATACAATGTTTTTGCCAATGTCATGCACGTCGCCTTTAACGGTGGCGAGCACAACCTTTCCGGCCGAAGTGCCTCCTCCGGCGGCGCGTTGGCTTTCCATCACGGGGCGCAAGATGTCAACGGCGCTTTTCATCGTGCGTGCGGTCTTGACAACCTGGGGCAGGAACATTTTACCCTCGCCGAATAGTTTCCCGACGTGGTTCATGCCTTGCATGAGCGGGCCCTCGATAATCGACACGGCCGAGCGTCCCTCGGAGAGCGCCTCGTCAATGTCGGCCTTGAGGTAACTGTCAATACCCTTGACAAGCGCGGTTGCAAGTCGGTTGTCGAGCGATTCTGTGCGCCAACTATCTGTAGCAGTGGTTGTTGTCGTATTTGTTGTGCCTTTCTCGGTCTGAGCGTAGGCAATCAGTTCGTCGCGGGCGCCGGGACGACGATTTAGGATGACGTCGGTCAGCAATTCGCGCAACGCCGGGTCAATCTGGTCGTATGTGACCGCCGTGGCCGGGTTGAGGATGGCCATGTCGAGCCCGGCGGCGATAGCGTGGTAGAGGAACACGGCATGCATCGCCTCGCGCAGGGCGTTGTGACCGCGGAAAGCGAATGACAGATTGCTGACACCACCCGAAGTCAACATTCCTGGTAGATTGGCTTTAATTCGGCGGACAGCCTCGATGAAATTGACGGCATAGGCGTCATGCTCGTCGAGTCCCGTGGCAATGGCCATGATGCCGGGGTCGAAAATTATGTCGCCGGGCGCAAAATGAGCTTGGGTAGTCAGCAAGCGGTAGGCACGTTCGGCAATCTCGATTTTGCGTTCCAACGTGTCGGCCTGCCCCTTTTCGTCAAAAGCCATCACCACTACCGCGGCGCCCATGCGCCTTATCATAAGCGCGGCTTCGATGAATTTTGCCTCGCCCTCCTTTAGAGAAATAGAGTTGACGACGGGTCGCCCGGGGATTTGCTTTAGCGCGCGCTCGATAACGTCGACGCGCGACGAGTCAATCATAATCGGCCTTTTGGCGATATCGACATCGGCACTGATGTAGCGCAGAAAGTGCTCCATAACCGCGGGCGAGTCAAGCATGGCGTCGTCCATGTTGACATCGACAATCATCGCGCCGTCCTCGACCTGACGTCGCGCGATGTCGGCCGCCTCGGCATAGTTTCCCTCGCTTATCAGCCGCAAGAATTTTCGCGAGCCGGCAACGTTGCACCGCTCGCCGATGTTAATAAAACTGTAGCCGGGGGCGACGTTTAGTTCTTCGAGTCCGGCGAGGCGGAACGACTCGGGACGCGGCGACGGGAACCGTCCGCTGTGACGCTTTGCTTCTGCGGCAAGGGCGGCAATGTGGGTCGGCGTCGTGCCGCAACAACCGCCGACAATATTGACAATCCCCTCGGCCATCAGTGGCGCGAGCGCGGCGACAAAAGACTCAGGAGTAGCATTGTATCGGCCCGACTCGTCGGGTAGCCCGGCGTTGGGGTGAACGCTTACCGGCCGAGAACTGCACGCGGCGAGTTGGCGCACGAACGGCGCAATCGCATCGGGGCCGAACGAGCAGTTCAACCCGATGGAGACCACGTTGTCAAACGGCTCGACGGTTGTTACAAAGGCCTCGATGGTCTGACCGCCAAGAGTGCGACCGCCAACCGAAGATACTGTCAACGAGACCATTACAGCAATATCAAAGTCGGCCGCGGCAACGAGTGCGGCCTTGAGGTTGAGCGTGTCAAAGACAGTCTCCATCAACAGAATGTCGACCCCTCCTTCAACGAGCGCATCAATCTGTTCACGATAAGCGTCGACAAGCGCGTCAAAGTCAACATTTCGCGCTGCCGGACTTGACACGTCGGGGCTCATCGAGGCCGTGCGGTTGGTCGGGCCTATCGAACCGGCAACGAGCAAGCGGCGGTCGGTAACACCATCGGCAACTGCTCGCGCCAATCGAGCCGCGTGGCGGTTAATGCGGCCAACGAGCGAGCCGGTCGAGTAATCGGCCTGAGATATGGCGTTGGCGTTGAACGTGTTGGTCGAGATGATGTCGGCACCGGCTTCGACATACGCGCGATGGATGCCGGTGATGACGTCGGGCCGCGTGATGGCGAGCAGGTCGTTGTTTCCGGCAACCTTTGCCGGTTGGCAAGCCGCGATGTCGCCGGCAAAGTCGACCGCTGTCAAAGCGTGTTGCTGAATCATTGTGCCCATCGCGCCGTCGAGCGCGGCAACTCGGCCTCCAAGCCACTCTGAGAACTCCTGTCGGTTCATAATCAGTCGTTTAGAATACCTGTTTAGCAATCTCGCCAACGCTGTGGGAGGCAAGCATGGTGTAGAAATGTATACCGGGCGCGCCGCCGGCAATCAGTTCGCGACACTGTTCGATGCCCCAGCGGATACCTATCTCGACACATTCGCTGTCATCGCGTGCCGCCTCAAGTTCGCGCGCGAGCGGTTCGGGAATGTCGGCGCGAAACACTCGCGGCAACACTGCCAACTGGCTCTTTTTGGTAATCGGCTTTATGCCGGGCAGGATAGGAACGTTGATACCGGCCTCGCGGCAACGGTCAACAAACTCAAAATAGCGACTGTTGTCATAAAACAGTTGGGTGATAGCATATTGCGCGCCGGCGTCGACTTTCATCTTCAGGTGGCGGATGTCCGACTCCATATTAGGAGCCTCCTCGTGCTTCTCGGGATAGCATGCCACGCCGTAGGTAAACGGGGTCTCAATTCCCTCGATGACCGTGCCGTCGAGCCCGATGCCGCCATTAAAGCGGTTGATTTGCTCCTGAAGGTCGGTGGTGTGGGCATTGCAAAGCGCCGGGTCGTAGGCTTGTTTCATATTCCCTTTGTCGTCGCCGCGCAACAACAGCAAGTTGGTGATACCAAGGAAGTTGAGGTCGAGAAGGGCATATTCGGTTTCCTCGCGCGTGAAGCCGCGACAAATCAGATGGGGCACCGGAATGATGCCATACTTGTGGCGAATGGCGGCCGCTATCGCCACCGTGCCGGGACGACGGCGCACACCCTCGCGGCGAATACTGCCGTCAGGTTGCTCGCGGTAGATAATTTCTGAATGGTGGGACGTGATATTGACAAATTGCGGCTCAAACTCGCGCAAGCGGTCGATGATGTCAAACACCTTATATATACTGTTGCCTTTCAGGGGCGGAAGCACCTCAAAGGAGAAAACCGGGCGGTCGCCGCGGCTGTTGATTATGTCGATTACTTTTTCCATAAACTTTAAACCCTTAACCCTTTAAAATTTAACCTAATAAACTTTAATTTGAGCGCCGGCGCTCAAATTAAATTCCCCGCTCCTTGACGAGTGATTTCGGGGCTGCGCGAGTCGGTCAGGTCAACGACTGTCGAGCCGATGACCCCGCCGTCGCCACCGTCGACCATCAGAGCGACGTCGGCGCGTTCATAGCGCTCGGCAATCGAGGGCGGGAACGACAACTCGGCATCGTCGGCGCCGGTGATTGATGACGACAGTATCGGGTTGCCGAGTCGCTCGGCGATGGCTCGCGCAATGGCGTTGTCGGGGATGCGGATACCGACGGTTTTGCGCCCTTTAAACACCTTGGGCAGTGTCGTGGCAGCCGGAAGAATGAATGTGAACGGCCCGGGCAGATTGGCGCGCATCAATCGGAAAGCATCGTTGTCAATCCGGCCATATTGTGATGCCATCGACATGTCAGACGCCACAATCGACAATGTCTCCTTGCGGCAGTCTATCCCCTTTAGCCGACAGACGCTCTCAATGGCGCGGTTTGAAAGTGCGTCACAACCGATGGCATAGATTGTGTCGGTTGGATAGATAATTACGCCGCCGTCACGCAGTGTCTCGACTATCTCGTCAAGGTAACGCTCGTTGATGCTCGAACTATACATCTTTAATATCTTCATAGGGGCGAGGCTATATGGAAGTTTATATCTGTTGCTTCGAGAAATTGCTCCAGGAGCGAGCGCGTCAGCGACGCAGTCTCGTCGACGCCCATCTCCGGTCCATACATGTTGATTGTCAACAACAGGCGTCGCGAGTCGATGTCGAGTTTGGTTCGTTCATTGTCGCTCGTCGGGGTGCCAATGCCGCCCGTCGCGTCGCGGAACACCGGCAGCCCGGCTATATTAAGCTCGCCGCGACCTATCGCTGCGTATGGCTCGCCCTCGCGGCCAATGCCGAGGGTGATTGTGTCGCCGTCGATTTTGTCGATGTCAAAACCGCCGATGCTGTAGCCGGTCATAATCGATAGTACATTGATGACATCGACCGCCGCGTCGACACGATACAGCCCGAGGCCGCGCACGATGCGACGACACAATGCCTCGCTCGACGGCCTGTAGCGGTTGGGGTCCTTGCCACATCGCTTGTAGGCGTCGCGCGTTGCCGCTATGCCGGGACGTTGCTTTATCAGGTCAAGTGCCACGGTGGCGGCGATGTCACGTTCGGTCCGCGCAAGCAGTTGCTCGACTGCATCGTCGGTCGGCCGATTCTTTATCGTTGCCTCAACAACGAGCACCTTCAG
Organism: Muribaculaceae bacterium; assembly: GCA_022511505.1. GTDB lineage: Bacteria > Bacteroidota > Bacteroidia > Bacteroidales > Muribaculaceae > HGM05190. Next base: position 127 of record JAFLTK010000250.1, on the reverse strand, counting down.
CCCGGGCACTTTTTCCTTTATTTCGTTGTCAAATTCTACTTTCATATCAAAATTTTCTGCAAATATATAACAAAAAAAGAGATGTTTCACAACATCTCTTTCCTTTTAAACCTTTATCTTAATCTAA
>JAFLTK010000249.1 GCA_022511505.1 Muribaculaceae bacterium | reverse complement strand
CGCCACATGAACTACCTGTGTCTAAAGCCTATAATCGACACGCGAGAAAAGACCAATGTCATTAAGTCGCGCATAGGTATTGAGCGCGAGTGTCGTTGGATTCACAACGATACCGACCTCTATCAACTTGCTCGCGAACTATTTGAGTCAACGATGACCGTCATCGACTGGTTCCTTGTCGACGAGGCGCAGTTCCTTACAGCCCAGCAGGTTGACCAACTTGCCGCTATTGTCGACGACTTTGGCAGCAACGTCATCTGCTATGGACTCAGAACCGACTTCAAGAGCAAACTTTTTGAGGGTTCAAAGCGTCTCTTTGAGATTGCCGACACCATCGACGAGATTAAATCCACCTGCTCGTGTGGCCGCAAGACTATCATTAATGCGCGTATCGACTCGAAAGGTGATTTTGTCGAGGAGGGAGAGCAGGTAGAGATAGGCGGTGACGACCGTTATATTGCCGTGTGCCGCAAGTGCTGGCGCAACAAACGCATCGAGCAGGCATCGCGCGACGTGCTGCCGTTTCTCGACCTCATCGCCGCCGATAAGGAGAAAAACACCGACGCTGATTAAACATCGTGCCGTGGCGCCGGTCAAAAGGATATGATGAACCATTTCCGTAGAATAGCAATCACGGCTATCTTGCTTACTGTCACGTTGATAGCCGGTGCAACCGAGTTTAAACCCGAGAGCCTGCACTACAAGGTGCTCTATAAATGGGGGTTGATAAACAAGGTTGCAGGGCGCGCTACGGTGTCACTCCGGCCGACCGACGGCGGTTTCCGCGCAACGCTGACCGCCCGCACCGAACCATGGGCCGACCGCATCTATTACTTGCGCGACACCCTTGTTACAATAATGCAAGCCCCGTCGATGGCTCCGCGTCGCTATGAACGCATCGCCCACGAGGACGGCAATTTTGCGCACGACATCGTCGAGTTTATCCACAGCGGCAACATGGTAACCGGCAACAGTACCCGCTACCGCAAGCGCCGCAAGGACACTGAGATGACAACAGCCACGACGACCCTATCGGCAACCGGAACGACCGTCGACATGCTCTCGGCTTTCTATTACCTTCGTTCGCTCGATTTTCTCAAGATGAAGCAGGGCGAGAAACATTCAATCAACATTTTTTCGGGCAAGAAAAAAGAGACGTTGACAATCACCTACAGCGGGTTGCAACAGATTGAGGTCGCCGGCACCAAGCAAGCTACTTTTCTGGTAACGTTCACGTTTACAACCGATGGCAAAACATCTTCTGACCCTGTCAAAGTGTGGCTCTCGGCCGATAACCGCAAAATCCCGCTACGCCTTGAGGGCCAACTAAAGATTGGCAAAATCATCATCGAGCACACTTCCGGCTAATCTTACAACACCGAAGTCAATGAACCGAATTTCCCGAATACTACTCGCCGCCGGCATGGCACTCGCGGCAACCACAACGCCAATGGAAGCACAAAAAACCGTCGACCTGACAATTGTCCACACCACCGATGTCCACGGCAACTTTTTCCCGCGCGACTATATCAACCGCCGCCCCGGTAGCGGTTCGCTGGCACGCGTGGCGACCTACGTCGACAGCCTTCGTGCCGTCCGTGGTGCCGAAAACGTCATCCTCCTCGACGGCGGCGACATCCTCCAGGGTCAACCGACGGTCTACTACTATAATTTTGTCGACACCGTCGCTCCCCACGTTGCGGCCCGTGTCTACAACTTCATGAACTATGACGCCATCACCATCGGCAACCATGACGTGGAGACCGGCCATGACGTCTATGACCGCTTTAACTCCCGGTTAACCAAGCCGATGCTTGGCGCAAACGTTATCAACACTGCCACCGGAGAGCCTTATTTCAAGCCCTACACTGTAATAGACCGCGGGGGCGTCAAGATTGCCATCCTTGGCCTGCTGACACCGGCAATCCCGGCGTGGCTGCCCGAAAATCTATGGAGTGGTATGGAGTTTGAAGAGATGGTCGAGAGTGCCGGCAAGTGGGTCGATATTATTCGCGAAAATGAAGACCCCGACATCCTCATAGGCCTGTTTCACTCAGGCAACGACGCCTCGCGTCGCACCGGCGATTATCTCGAGAACGCATCGACGGTCGTTGCACAGTCGGTCCCCGGTTTTGACATCGTGCTGACCGGCCATGACCACACCCGCAACAACAAAATCATTCTCAACGATGCCGGCGAACAGGTGGTTATCCTCAATCCGGCCAACAATGCCGACAACGTAAGCGAGGTACGCGTCACGCTGGCGCTCGATGCCGACGGAAACATCGTCGACCGCCGTTTTAAAGGCGACATCGTCAATGTTGACGCCCTTACGCCCTCGGCGCGATTCCTTGACGAGTTTGGCCCCGAAATGCAAGCCGTTGAGGAGTTTGTCGGCCGCAAACTTGGCGAGTCGACCGGCGATTTTACTTCGCGCGAGGCGCTGTTTGGTCCGTCGTCGTTCATGCGCCTCATCCACGATCTCCAGTTGAAAATAACCGGTGCCGATATATCGATGGCCGCTCCGCTGTCGTTTGACGCCACCATCAACCGGGGCGACATCCGCGTCAGCGACATGTTCAACCTCTACAAATATGAGAATCTACTCTATGTCATGGCATTGTCCGGCCGGGAGATAAAAGATTATTTGGAAGAAAGTTATGCCAACTGGATAACGACGATGAAGCCCGGTGACGAGCACATCCTGCTCTTTGCCGATGTTGAGCCGACTCAATCCGGAACTCCCGCTCTGAAAAATGCCTCCTACAACTTTGATTCAGCCGCCGGCATCAATTATACCGTCGATGTTACAGCGCCGGCAGGCAGTCGCGTGACAATCACCGGCATGGAAAACGGCGAACCCTTTGACCCTGACAAGACCTACCGCGTTGCCGTCAACTCCTATCGCGGCAATGGTGGCGGTGACCTGTTGACACGCGGTGCCGGTATCCCTCGCGAGAAACTTGCCGAGCGCATCGTGTGGGCCACCGACCGCGACATGCGATACTATCTCATCAAAGAAATCGAGAGACTCGGCGCCATCTCGCCACGCGACGTCGACAACTGGCAGTTTGTCCCCGCCGATGTCGCTGAACCTGCTATTGAAAACGACCTTAAAATACTATTTACCAAATGATTGAACAGATTCTTGAACACAACCGCAAGTTTGTTGAAAGCGGTCAGTACCGCCAGTTTGAAACCTCTAAATACCCCGACAAGAAGATAGCGATTGTCACCTGTATGGACACCCGCTTGATTCACTTGCTGCCGGCCGCTCTCGGCTTCAAGGTGGGCGACATCAAGATTATCAAAAACGCCGGTGGCACCATCACCCACCCCTTTGACTCGACCGTTCGCTCTATCCTCGTTGCCGTCTATGAACTTGGGGTTAAGGAAATTATGATTATCGGCCACACCGAGTGTGGTGTACAGGGCATGAGCGCGAGCCACATGCTCAAGTTGATGCGCGAGCGCGGCGTCGACGATGAACACATCTCGCTGATGCGTCATTGCGGACTCGACCTTGACCGCTGGCTGCGCGGCTTTGACGACACCGAGTTGGCAGTGCGCGAGACCGTTGACCTGGTGCGCAACCACCCCCTCGTTCCTAAAGATATTACTGTCGACGGCTACATCATCGACTCGACCACCGGCGAGTTGACACCCCTCGACATAACCAAGCAGTAACCACGTTTCCTCGATAATAGGATGAATATTTACGAAGTCAGGCGCTATGGCGTTGTCCTGTTCATGGTCATCTCGGTTGCAGTGGTAGCGTTGTTTCTCTACTACTCCAACAATCTCGTCAAGGACCTCTCTGAGCAGGAGCGTGCCCGCATGCAGATTTGGGCCGACGCCACCCGTCAGATTGCCGCCCTCGGCACCACCGACGACGATGGCGACGGCGACTTCGAGCCATCGAGCGCCGATATCGACTTCCTCCTCTCGATTATCGAGGAAAACCGTAATATTCCCGTCCTGCTGACCGACGACGCCGGGCGCATTATTTCCCACCGCAATTTTGACCTGCCCGAGCCGATTGATTCTGCCAACCCGTTGTATATCAGTGAGGTAAATGCCGGTTTTCTCGAAGAAAAACTGAACACACTGCGTTCGGGTCACAACGTTATTCACATCATAATCTCTCCGGGCAACATGCAACACCTTTATTATGAGGACTCTAAACTGCTGCGCTCGCTCAGTTTCTATCCCTATATTCAGGTGCTCGTCATGCTTGCCTTTATCTGCGTTGTCTACTTTGCGGTGACATCGACCAAAAAAGCCGAGCAAAATAAAGTGTGGGTAGGTCTCTCCAAAGAGACCGCCCACCAACTCGGGACACCCATTTCGTCGCTGATGGCTTGGCTGCAACTGCTTGCCGACCTGGGAGTTGACGCCGAGATGGTCGCCGAGATGGACAAGGACGTGCGTCGCCTCTCAACGATAGCCTCGCGTTTCTCCAAAATCGGTTCTCGCCCCAGCATGGAGCCGGAAAATCTCAACGAAGTTGTTGAGCGTTCGGCTTCCTACATGGCAACGCGCATCTCGTCGCGCATCAAGTTGACAACGGCTCTTGACCCTGCGCCGCTCGACGTCAGCATTTCGGCCCCCCTCTTTGAGTGGGTCATGGAAAACCTCATTAAAAACGCCGTCGACGCCATGGAGGGTCATGGCTCTATCGACGTTACGACAGGCCGTGACAAGGCGATGGCATGGGTCGAAGTAAAAGATACCGGTAAAGGCCTGTCACGCAAGAACTTCAAGACAATTTTCAATCCCGGCTATACCACCAAAAAACGTGGCTGGGGCCTTGGTTTGACCCTCGCCAAGCGCATCATCGAACAATACCATGCCGGTCATATCTTCGTTAAAGACTCAGAGCCCGGCCTCGGCACTACATTCCGCATCGAGGTCCCCCTCCGCCCCGCCTAACCACCAGTCAGTAGCGCTGTGACTGCAACTCCTCTATCAATTTTTTAATACGTTCAACAAAGTCGGTGGCTTGTGGATATAGCTTGGTACATTAAATCATCGCAGTAAACAAAATCATCATAGTCCCCATTTTGGCGTTTTTCAAAAAGCGATTGATATATCCACCCATATCTTTGTTCCAATATGCCTTTCTTTATAAAGTTGAGATTAAGCATGGTCCTCATACCGGCATGAGTGGCAACCGACAGACCGCTGGCAAGCATTAGAGCCGAAGCAGCATAAAAACAAGCATAGTAAAGGCGACCTACAGCGAGATTGTAGTAGTCACCCTTAGCAAGGTAATGAGCGGCTTCAAGCGTTTCAGTAGCGCGTTCAATTCTATAAGAGATAAGCGCTGATAACGATTCTTGGTCAAAATGGTCGGTCATAATCTGATTCCCTGAGTTTTAACATTAAGTGTAAAAGGGGTTATCCGCTGATTGAAAACCTTCTCTACAGTGATGATAGGTGAAATATCAATATCATTGTTGAGGGATATATCATATAGAAATCTTGATATTTCCTCTTCTCGTTTTACAAACTCGATTCCCTCATAATAGTTAGGGAGCAAGATGAGCAAGTCGACGTCAGAGTCCGGGCGATTGTCTCCTCTCGCCCTGGAGCCATAAAGGATAGCCTTAGCCTCTGGAGCAAACTCCGATAGTCGAGCCCTCAATAATGATATTATTTCCTGGTTGCTCATACTTAAAATTTTGATTGCAAATATAATGTAAATTTTTGAATAAAGCAATGATAATATTTACCTTGTATACGTTGCTGTTGTGCGACAAAGTTATCCGGATATTTTTTTTTCGGGGAAGCATGAACAAATGGGGGTGGGAAGTGTTTTATAGGTAAAGGGCGCGATGAAGGTGCTCTTTGAAAACAATGTTATTTTCCAAAGTTTCTCAAAAACAATTAGTTATTTGTTTAACCCCCAAAAATCCATTACAATGGCAACTACACCCAAAAAAGTTAAAGGTACTCAGACCGAGAAGAATCTGATGTCAGCCTATTTTGCCGAGTCTACCGCCTACACTCGCTATATGTTTTATGCCAAGCAGGCAGACAAGGAAAACTATTTCCCCATCGGTCAGATTTTCCGCGAAACTGCCGAAAACGAGATGACCCACGGCAAGGTTTTCTTCAAGTTTCTCGAAGGTGGCAAATGCATGGTTGAGCTCGATGGCGACGCCGGTGTAATAGGTGACACCGCTACTAATTTGGAAATTGCTATTTCTGAGGAACTTAACGAAGGCACCGAGTTCTATCTTGCAGCAGCAAAGACCGCCGACGAGGAGGGTTTCGGCGATATCGCCGACCACTTCCGCGCAATCGCCGAGGTTGAGACCCACCACCGCATGCGCTTTGAGCATTATCTGGCTCAGGTAAAGGCCGGTACGGTCTGGAAGCGCGACACGCCCATCAAGTGGCAGTGCCTCGTGTGTGGCTACATCTACGAGGGTACCGAGCCTCCTACAACTTGCCCCGGCTGTGACCACCCCTACCAGCACTATATGGCTCTCGATTATCAACTATAAGTATCTTTAAAACACTATTTAAAAAGAAGCGCGCCCGCCGGTAACGGCAAGCGCGCTTTTTCTAATCGGCCTCTTATGCTTTTTTCTTTTTGTGGCGACGGGCAAGTAGATAGATGGCGAGGGCACCGCGGTCAAGCAAGCATGCCGTGACCATGACTGCCGCAAATATCAGCGTCAGCATCCACATAAAGGCTGGACCGGGTGGCGCAAGCTCGTTGAAATCACAGCTATCGCTTTCTTGCAGGAAACTGCGCGATAGCGACAGCATCGTGCGCTTCCATTTGATTACGCCGTTATCAATCAGTGTTATAGCGATGTTGCCACGCGCAAATTCTTTCAGCAACGTAGGCTCGGCCGACAGTACACTGTAGGCCGGCATCATGTCGGTGACATAGTTGGAGACGGTTTCTTCGCCACCGCCAAGGATGAGATAGGTCTCAATGCCGCATCCATCAGCGCGCTCGGCGAGGTCGTCAATTATCGAAGCCGCTGCGAGCATAAGTTCAGGGTTGGGGATAGTGACAAGGAGCACTTGGCCGTCGGCAAAAGTTTCAGCCGACACCTCGTCGTCGCCGTCGTAGGCAAGAAAACCGTCGGTCGCTGTCTCATTGCCGCCGACAAGGTGACGGTCGACAAATGTCCATGTAGAGTCGGGTAGATTATCGACATCAAACTCTTTCTCAACGCCATCGCGCGTGTAGGTGAACCGATAAATCGGCTCGGCGGAGTCGTCATCGCTCGCGCCGACCGTTATCAGTGTGCCGGGCTCAAAGCGGCGGAAGTCGATGAGGGGTTGGCTGTATAGTCCTATACCGATAACTACAAGGGCGTAAAGGGTCACAATGCCGCCCGCAATCCACTGAGTATAAGGTACAAAGATGCCTTTAACACGTCGATTGAAAAATGCAAGGGACACCAAGGCGAGTGTCAAGATGACATTTTTGAGAAAAGTATCTCGGTTGGAGAGGATGAAAAGGTCACCGAAGCAGCCACAATCACTAACCGGATTCTTGAGCCAGATGTAAAGTGTCAACGGCGTGAAAAATGCCGTAAAAAGTAGCATCAGAATGACGGTGGCACGTCGATAGCATCCGCAGAGCATCATGACGCCCAGTATCAATTCAAATCCGGCCATCAACGACGCTCCGACAATGAGCAGCGACGAGGGGATGTCGATGTTCCATAGAGCCGTGTATTCACCCATCTTGATGGCAAGACCGGTCGGGTCGACACACTTCGCCCATCCCGCTACGGTAAACACGCCGCCAACGAGCAACCTCGTCAGCCACACAAGCGCGGTCATCCACCAAGTCGGGCCTTTGGTCGATATGCTTTCAGCAACCGGGGTTTGTGAGTTTGATGACTCCAAAGATTGCATAATTAATAATGTCCATCAAATTGGCGTCAACGCCCTCGCTGACAAGCGTTTGGCCACAGTTTTCCTCAATCTGCTTGTTACGGTTGATTTTGGTCAGAATAAAGTCGGCGTAGGAGTTGAGCCGCATGTCGCGCCACGCCTCGCCATAGTCATGATTCTTGGCAATCATCAGAGTGCGGGTCTCGGCGGCATGACGGTCATAATGTTCCAACGCCTCTTGGCGGCTGATGTCGATATGGTCGGCCGTTCCAAGGTCGAGTTGAATGAGCCCCATGATGCCATAGTTGACAATAGCAATAAACTCGGGGAGGATGCCCTCGTTGACCATTGCCGTGCTGCCAGTCTGGAGGGTGCGGATGCGCTTGGCTTTGATGAAAAGTTGGTCGGTAATCGACTCGGAGCGCATCACTCGCCAAGACGGACCATAGTCTTCCATCTTTTTGATGAAAATGTTGCGGCAGCGGTTGAGTGCCTCGTCAAACTGTTTCTCGGTTTTCATCGCGTTAGTTTTATTAGAATAACCCCGCACAGGCATTTGCATGCCGGCGGGGTTAAGGAATGAGTGATTTTTTAGCGATGCTATGTTGACATTATAGTCTAAAACCTTTTAGCACCGCCAAAATTAAGTTATATTACACCCAGAGGGTATAAGCGAAGTCCTGACGGTGGGGGAGCAGGTCGTTCTTGGGATAGATGCGGTAGGCATAGCGGTAGACGCCGGCTTCGCGCAGTTTGTCCTCAAGGCGATAGGTGACGATGTTGCCCTCCTGCTTGACGATAGAGAAGTCCATGCGGGTGAAGAACTCGTCGTGACCATCCTCGGTGCGGTAAACGACATCTTCAACGCCAAGGCTGTCGCCAAGACCGTTGGTGTCGAGGGTAATCTCGAGGACGAATTTTTCGCCTGTCAGACCGTGAGCCCCCTGGTCAAAGTAGTTCTTGACGTCGAGCACCTTGATTCCGGGCCAAGCCTGGGCAACGCGCTCTTTCCAAGCAACGATTTCGCGGGCAACCTTGAAGTCGTCGGCTGCGATTGCGTTGAAGCGAGTAGCCTCGGGGTTATAGAAGCGAGTGATATAGTCTTCAATCATGCGCTTCATGGTGAAGTGGGGTGCGATATGGCCGATTGAGCGCTTGATATACTGGACCCACTCGGGCGAATAACCCAGCGAGTTCTTGGCGAAATAGAGGGGGATAATCTCGTTTTCGAGCATCGAGTAGATAGTCGCGGCGTCGAGTTTGTCCTGCTGGGCCTGGTCGGTGAAAGTGCGCTTGTCGGTCAGCGCCCATCCGGCTTGCTCGTCAAAGCGATAGCCTTCATACCACCATCCGTCGAGCACCGAGAAGTTCAACACGCCGTTCATCTCGGCTTTTTCGCCCGATGTACCCGAAGCCTCGAGGGGACGGGTAGGTGTGTTCAACCAGATGTCGACACCGGTCACGAGACGCTTGGCAACAATCATGTTGTAGTCCTCGAGGAAGATAATCTTGCCGAGGAACTGGGGCATGCGCGAGATTTCCATGATGCGCTTGATAAGGCCCTGGCCGGCACCGTCGGCGGGGTGAGCCTTGCCCGAGAAGATGAACTGAACGGGGAACTGCTCGTTGTTGACAATCTTGGCAAGACGGTCAAGGTCGGTAAAGAGCAGGTGGGCACGCTTATAGGTTGCAAAGCGGCGAGCGAAACCGATGATGAGGGCGTTGGGGTTGATTTTGTCGACAATCTTCATCACGGCCGAGGGGTCGCCCTGATTGGCGAGCCAACGTGCTTTAAATTCGCGCTTTACAAAGTTGATGAACTTGTGTTTGAGCTGAACGCGCATGTTCCAGACAGCCTCGTCGGTGCACTTGAAAATGCCCTCCCAAGCCTTGGGGTCGCTCTGGTTGTCAAACACTTGCTCGCCGAGGTTATTGGCATAGAATTCTTTCCACTCTGAGGCAGCCCAGGTAGGCATGTGAACGCCGTTGGTGACATAACCTACGTGGCTCTCTTTCCAGTCATAGCCTTTCCAGATGCCGGCAAACATTTTCTTTGAAACCTCGCCGTGGAGCCAACTTACACCATTGGCTTCCTGACAGGTGTTGAGCGCGAAGACGCTCATTGAGAAGCGCTCGTTGGAGTCGGGGTTCTCGCGGCCCATGTTCATCAGGTCACTCCACGAGATGCCGAGTTTGCCGGGGAATTCGCCCATGTATTTGCCAAAGAGCGACTCGTCAAAGTAGTCGTGACCGGCGGGCACAGGGGTGTGAACGGTATAGAGTGAAGAGGCGCGAACGAGTTCGAGCGCGGTGTTGAAGTCGAGGTGTTTCTCCTGAACGAAGTCAACGAGGCGCTGGAGGTTGAGCAGCGCTGCGTGACCCTCGTTGCAGTGGTAGAGGGTAGAGTTTATGCCGAGTTTCTTGAGCATCAGCACGCCGCCGATGCCGAGCAGATATTCCTGCTTGATGCGGTTTTCCCAGTCGCCGCCATAGAGCTGGTGGGTAATGACGCGGTCAAACTCGCTGTTCATATCAAAGTCGGTGTCCATCAAGTAGAGTTTCATGCGGCCGACGTTGACGCGCCAGATGTGGCTGTAGACGATGCGGCCGGGATAGGGCACCTCGAGAATCATAGGACGGCCGTCTTCCTCACAAACCTGCTCCAAGGGGAGTTGGTTGAAGTTCTGCGGCTCATAGTTGGCAATCTGCTGGCCGTCAACACTCAGTGACTGAGTGAAATAGCCATAGCGATATAGGAAACCGACGGCGGTCATGTCGACACAGCTGTCAGATGCCTCTTTGATATAGTCACCTGCAAGGACGCCAAGACCGCCCGAATAGATTTTAAGGCAGTTGCAAAGGCCATATTCCATCGAGAAGTAGGAAACGGAGGGGACGTCGGTGCGCATCGGTTTTGCCATATAGGCCTTGAACTCGGCATAGACGGCGTCGATTCGTGCAAGAAGAGCCTCGTCGGCAAGGATTTCCTCAAGGCGCTCGGTCGAGATGCGCTGGAGGAGCATTACCGGGTTCTCGCCGGTGGCACGCCAGAGGTCGGGGTTGAGATCACGGAATAGATTCTTTCCTGCACTGTTCCAAACCCACCACAGGTTGCGTGCAAGTTCCTCAAGGGGTTTCAGGCGAGCGGGAAGTTCAGCACGGACTGTAATGTCAAGCCATGTGGGAGAGTTGGTATTGCTTACTTGAAGTTTCATTTGAAATGGTTATAATATTGATATTTAGTTTTCAGTTTTATTTAAACTTCAACACTCGCTTGCGAGAGTTGAATCACGCGGGCGCGCTCGGCGTCAACGGCCATATTGTATGCGGTCATGTAGAAGTCGATAAAATTGCTCCAGAGGGCGTCGGCGGCGGTTTCGCTCGCCTTGGCCGAGATTTTTTTCAGCGACTCGGAGTCACAGCCCAGCAGATACTCGAGCGAGCGGCTGATGGCGCTGACAACGTCGTGGTAATTGCCGTCGCCGCGGCTCTCGACGTTGACACCGCAGTTGTCAAACGTGCTCTCGCGCGTGTCGAGAATCCATTGCCCGAACCCCGAAAGGGTAGTGGTGATGGTCGGGACGCCAAAGGCGATGCTTTCGAGCGGTGTATAGCCCCACGGCTCGTAGTAACTGGGGAACACCGTGGCGTCGACACCCGGCAACAGGTCATAGTAGGTCATGTTGAAGATGCCGTCGCGCCCGTCGAGGTAGCAGGGGACATAGATAACCTCGACGTCGGTGGCGCCGTTGGCACCATAGCCGAGTCCGAGGATGCGGTTATAAACCGGGTCCTCGCCGGGGTTATTTATATAATGTGTAATAACGGGGGGATAGGCGCCAAGATTTTCACGCGGACCGGCAACCCAAGCGGGCACCATCACAAAGGCGAGCACTCGGCGGCCGCAACACGTGTCGCTGCCGGGAATGGCGCAGTCGAGTGTCTTCATCGCGTCGAGGAACATGTCGATGCCCTTGTTGCGATACTCACAGCGACCCGAAGTGACCACAATAAAAGTGTTATCGTCGCGGTGCTCGCGTCCGGTCAGTCGGTCGGCCACTTCAAGCATTTTCGCGCGGGCAACTCGTCGAGCCTCGGCACGGCGGCTCTTGGCCGGGACAAAGGTCATCTCAAAGCCGTTGGGAGTCACCACGTGGGGACGGCGTTGGAGAAGTTGTTCACACTCGACGGCGGTAACTTCGCTGACGGTCGTGAAACAGTCGGCCTGATGGGCAGCGGCCTTCTCGAGCGAGTGCTTGGAAACCATGTTGAGTTCGCGTGCCATCTGGTCACCGTCATATCCCTTGAGATAGTCATATAGCGGCTTGCCGTTGCCACATATTGAGCGGCCTATGCTCGTGGCATGGGTCGTGAATACCGTGGCCACTTGGGGCAGCTTCCATTTTACATAGAGGAGACCCATGCCGGTTGTCCACTCATCGAAGTGGGCAACGACGCGGCTGTGGTCGTTGTCGAGCCCGAGGTGGCGATAGATGCTTTCGATGACAATGCCGGCGGCGTGGGCAAAAGCACACCCCTCGTCATAGTCGCCGTAGGCCTCCATCGAGCTGACGCCATAGAGTTCCCACATCTTGCCATAGAACTCATCCTTAACGTCATACATCGGGTCGAATGACACTAAAACAGCAATGGGCCGTCCGGGTATTTCCCAGCGGCCAACGCGTGCTTTGAGCCCGTAGGGCAATTCTACTTTCTTGTTCCAGCCCTTAAGCAGACCGGCGGTCTCCTTGAAATAGGGCGATGGAGAACTTTCGGTCCACACGTCGGGACCGATGAATATCGTCTTGTCCTTGGCCAACTTCTGCAACGTTTTTGCCTTGGTTGACAGGACAGTATAGATACCTCCAATCTTGTTACAAACCTCCCAACTTGTTTCAAAAAGCAGGTCGAGAGTAAACTGAGGTTGATTCATCTGATGTTATATTCTCGTTTTTCGGGCGCAAATTTACAAATTATTTCTGAAATATAACTAATTTTGCACTCGCAAAAGTCAACGCAGTGCAAATTAAAATTTTAATCATCGGTTCGCGCGGGCAACTCGGCGAGTGCTTGCAGCAGGCTTTGGGACGTGATTTCCCTGAAGCCGTGGTTGTTGCGACCGATATTGACACGCTTGACGCCACCTCGCCCGCGGCCGTTGGCCGCCTGCTTGACGGCGGCAGTTTTACCCATATTATTAATTGTGCCGCCTACACGGCCGTTGACCGTGCCGAGAGCGAGCCTCAAGCCGCGGCCCTTCTCAACTCGACCATCCCCGGCGTGCTCGGTCGCGCCGCAAGTCGATATGGTTGTAAGATTATCCACATCTCGACCGATTATGTATTTGACGGCACAGGCGCGGCACCCTTGGCCGAGGATGCACCGACAGGCCCGGCTACCGTCTATGGCATGACCAAACTTGCCGGCGAGAATGCGCTCCTCGACGTTGCGGCCGAGCATAGTATAATAATCAGAACGGCATGGCTTTATGCGGCGACCGGCAAGTCAAACTTTGTCAAGACAATGCTTCGTCTCGCCCGGGAGCGCGACAGCCTCAGTGTGGTCGCCGACCAAGTCGGGTCACCGACCAATGCCGACGACCTTGCCGACGCCATCGTTACCATCCTCAAAACGGGACGGTGGATTCCCGGCGTATACCACTATGTCAATACCGGCTCCGCTAACTGGCACGACCTTGCCGTCGAGACCCTGCGGCTCGCCGAAATCTCCACTCCCGTCAACGCTATCACTACCGACCTGTACCCAACAGCCGCTCGTCGTCCGGCATATTCGGTGCTTGGCACCGACCGCATGCGGGCCGTTTACCCCGAGGTTGCCCTATACCCATGGCAGGAAAGCCTTGAGCGCTGTATAGATAAAATAAATCGTCTAAACCCCTGAAACCCAATGTCTACACTGAATGAAGAAATAGCGCGTCGTCGCACATTTGCCATCATTTCCCACCCCGATGCCGGTAAAACCACGCTTACCGAGAAGTTACTCCTTTTTGGTGGCGCAATCCACATCGCCGGTGCCGTCAAGTCCAACAAAATCAAGAAAACGGCAACGAGTGACTGGATGGAAATCGAGAAACAGCGCGGCATCTCGGTCGCTACGTCGGTAATGGGTTTCAACTAGGGCGACTATAAGATAAATATCCTCGATACTCCCAGCCACCAGGACTTTGCCGAA
>JAFLTK010000248.1 GCA_022511505.1 Muribaculaceae bacterium | reverse complement strand
CGCGACCCCCTGCGTGACAGGCAGGTATTCTAACCAGCTGAACTACCACACCATTTTAGAGTCTTCATTGAGGCTCTCCCTCAATTGCGTTGCAAAGGTAAGGCGAAATTTTGAACCGTGCAAATATTTCACAACTTTTTTTCAAAAAAATCTTCATTTTCCCCAATTTCCCGGGATTTCCCATAATTCCGCCTCTCCCCATGCCCAAAACCCCTCGCATAAAGCATTTTTATTTGTTTATTAGATTTTTCAAATATTTGACCCTAATGCCATAATTGAAATTTTGAGTCCCCGAAAGGCTTGCAAAATTTATGGCAACAAGTTCACCTTTTTGATTGACAACCGGCGAGCCGCTACTGCCATGGAGAGCCGGGATGGAATACATCAAGCGATCTTCGGTCTTTTGGCTGATACTACCATGGTTAAATTGAGACTTGATACCCTCTTTGGTAATGGCCAATGCCGGTCCCAAATTATAACTAGTCATATACAATTTGTCATTCTTGTCTTCTGACAGTCTGGAAGTCAAGTTGTCCATAATTGAATATGCCTCAATCGGGTCCTCTTCGGGTATCTCAAATACCTTTTTGCCGGCCGGTGTTGCCTTGCTTTTGAGTTGTATAATTCCCAGGTCATGGTCTTTATCTACATCCAGAACGACACACGGAACGAGGTCAGATTCGTTAGTGACATGGGTATTGTTATAGCCTATACTGACCTCATTATGGTAAGTAATGTCTGAATTTGAAATTCTGACTCTGTCCAGTTCATTGTATACTGCTCGACAGTCATCCATTTCATTGCTATAGTATTCCACCAATGCTTTTACTTTGTAGAAGTCGTCGTAACTAACATCAGGAGAGTAGTTTGCGTATTGATACCATCCGTATGCTTCATCATATTTGTCACTAAGTTCATTATAATAATAGCGAACCAATGTTTTTATTGCATCCATGATGTCATCAACCGAGCGTGTGATCTTATTATCATCAACTATATCAGAAATCACATGGGCATTGGTGGCTATCTTTCCATCTTCAGAGATAAAGAATCCTGTGCCAAAACCGGTCTGCACCTGTATAGAGTCCTTGTCAAAGGTCAGTCCGCACAAATCTCCATCTTCATCAAATCCCTTGAAATAGATGGTGGAATTGTTTGACAACCGCACTTCATAGAAAGACTTGTTTTGGATAAGTACAACTCCCGAGGCCATTTCTTCTTCAATGTCGGCGGCTTTCTTGTTGTTGCATGATGTCAAAAGAACACCAATGAATAATATGAGTAACGAAAGGTTTCTAATTTTCATGATTGATAGAAAGATAGGTGTTTAGATTTATTGCCTACAAATTTAGATAAAAATTATTAAAAACAAATAAAAACATTAAAAATTGTTGTAACTCTGATGCTTTTCATAGTATTTGAGTATTCCAAGCAAATTGTCTTTAAATGGGCGAGGTTTTGCACAATCGTGTGCAAAACCTCGCGTGTTGCTCGGCCGGTGTTTCAAAACGCGCAATCAGAGCAAAATCGGAACAACACAGGTTGGCATGTCGCTGAGATTTTGCTCTGATTTACAGTCTTTATGCTTATTCTCGATAGAGATATTGTCGCGGGGAGTGGTTAAAGGACGTTGATTTGGTTTTGGGAGGGGTGGGTGCCGGCGGGGTGGTCGGCGCCGTAGCGCGAGGTGGTTGGATGGCCGCCGCGGATGTTGTCGACGAGGCGCTTGTCGCGGTTGAGGGTGGGGGTGGTCTCGAGAATTTCGATTATCTCGTCGTCGTCCATCTGGTTGGGGGCGAGGATGATGAAGCGCTGGCGGTTGCCTTCCATGGTGCTGACTTTGTCTGACCCATATTCCTGGCCGATGCGTCGCATGTCTTCTTTGCTGGGCTCGGAGGCTTTGGCGGGCTTGTCTTTGGAGGGGGTGAAGGTGCGGGAGCCCTCGCCGGGCGCGGTGGCGTTGTTGTGGGGCGCGGAGGTGGGGACGGCCTCGTCGCGCAGGGCGACGTCAAAGCCTGAGGCAAGGATGGTTATCTTGACTTTGTTGCCAAGGGTGTTGTCGAGCCCTACGCCCCAGATGACGTCGACGTCGTTGTCGATGTTGTTGATGAAGTTGGTCAGTTCGGCAGTTTCTTCCATCTTGAACTCGGTCTCGGCTTCTTCAGAGAAGTAGATGTTGAAGAGGAGTTTTTTGCTGCCGAGGATGTCGCGGTTGCGCAGGAGGGGGGAGCGTAGGGCGTCCTCGATGGCTTGGGTGACGCGGCCGTCGCCCTCGCCAAAGCCGGTTGAGATGATGGCGGCGCCACCGTCGCGTAATGTTGTGTTGACATCATTGAAGTCGAGGTTCATTTTGCCCTCGGTGCTGATGAGTTCTGAGATTGAGCGGGCGGCTATTGAGAGGGTGTCGTCGGCCTTGGCAAAGGCGTTTAGGAAACTGTAGTCGCCATAGATTTCGGTGAGTCGCTCGTTGTTGATGACCATCAGTGAGTCGACGTGTTTGGCCATCTCGTCGGCGGCATCGATGGCTTTGAGGATTTTGCGGCGACCTTCAAAGAGGAAGGGGATGGTGACGATACCGACGGTCAACATACCACACTCTTTGGCGATTCGTGCCACGACGGGGGCGGCGCCGGTGCCGGTGCCACCGCCCATACCAGCGGTGATAAACACCATCTTGGTGCCGTCTTTAAAAAGTTCGGCAATTTTGTCGGCCGAGTCTTCGGCGGCTTGACGTCCCACCTCGGGGTCATTGCCGGCGCCCAGGCCGTCGCCTATGACGATTTTGGTCGGGACCTTGGTGTTGCGCAGGTCCTGAAGGTCGGTGTTGATGTTGGCAAAGGATATGTCGGGAATCCCTTGCTTGAACATGTGGTCAACGGCGTTTCCGCCACCACCGCCAACGCCAACGGCCTTGATGATGGTGGGAGCGGGGGTTGCGTCGAGATAGCGCGAGGTGTCGTCGATGGGGGTTGTATTGTTGTCTGACATATATTGTTGTCGTTGATGGTGTTGTTGATGTTGTTGATGTTGTTGGTGTTGTTATTGTTGTTGGTGTTGTTGATGTTGTTGGTGTCGCATCAGAAAAAAACAATAAAAACAGTAACAACAATAAAAACAATAAGTGAGGAGGGGGATTATTCTTCTTCGGCGTCAAACTCGTCTTCGCCTTCTTCTCTCATTGCTTCAAGAATTTTTACTTTGCCCCAGTCGGCGATTCGGGTAAAGATGTTTTTGTTTGCGGGGCCTTTCTTTTTGTTGGACTCATGCTCGGGAGTTGGGTTGTTTTGCTGTTGAGCCTCTCGCTCGGCGCGCTCACGAGCCTCCTGCTCGGCTCGCTGTAGGACTTCTTGCTCGGCACGGAGCCGGGCTTCTTCCCGGGCGCGCTGTTGGGCTTGCTGTCGGGCGAGTTCTGCTTGCTGCTGAGCCAACTGTTGAGCTTGCAATTCTTGCCAAGTAGGCCCGGCGGTTTCGGGCCGGGGTTGTGGCTGAGGCTGAGCGCGGCGCAGGGACTCGGTGCAGTCGCGGCCCCCGCCGGTGGCGGCAGCGTGGAGTATGGAGATGACGTCGACGGCTTCTGAGAGGTGGATTGACGGGTCTTTGATAGAGATACCGGTTGGGGTGCCGACGTGGACGCTCATCTCGGCGGCCTCGCTGAGGGCTTCGTTGAAACCGCGCAAGCGGGCTCCGTTGCCAACGATGACGATGCCGCCGGGAAGCTTGTCGGCGGTCAGCCCGGCATATTTGATTTGCTGGATGATGTTGGCGATAATCTCGCCGGCACGGGCGGCGACATAGTTGTTCATCTCGACGAAGTCGCCCCCGTAGGGAGCCGCGGGGTCGTAGGCGCCGTAGGCGGCCGTCATACTGGGCTTGCTGACGTTGCCGCTGCGGATTTTGAGTTGCTCGGCGTTTTCCTCGAGGTGGTTGAGGGCGGTGATGTCGCGGGTGATGTTGCGCGAGCCCATGGGTAGGGTTGCCAGATATTGGAGCATGCCGCCGCGGTGGATTGAGACGGTCGTAGTCTCGGCGCCAAAGTCGACGAGCATGCAACCCAGACGCGACTCGTCGTAACTGAGGACGACGTTGCTGATTGCAATCTGGCGCACGATGTAGCCGTTGATGGCGAGGCCGAGGCGGTCACGAACGACAGTGTTGATGTTGCGCTTAATCTGGGGGCGGGCCGAGATGAGGTTGAGCACGGCCGATATTGAGCGGCTCATGTTGCCGATGGGGCGGGCGACGTTGCCGCTGTCGATGCGGAACTCGCGGGGGGTGACGTCGATGATGTCGCGGTCGACAAACGCTGCCGAGCGTGCCTCGTCAAAGATGTTGTTGATAATGTCGGCCGTAATCTCGGTATCGGTTGCAAAGCGGCGCTCGAACGGGGTTGCCGACGCCGACAGCGAGCGGCCGCCGATGCCAACATATACGCCCTTGATGACGCGCGAGGGGTCGGCGTCCTGAAGCCGATTGATGATTGACCTGACTCGATTGGTGACCTCGGCCACATTCTGTATGCAGCCGTAGCGCACACAGTCAACGAGTTTCTCTTCCTGAACTGCGGTGACGGTGACAGCGCCGGTCAGGGGGTCATAGGTTCCCGAGGCTCCTCTGATTTTAGAGCTTCCTATCTCGAGGGCGATTATATGTTTAGGTTCCATGCTGAAAATTGGTTTTTTGGCGTGTTGAGTGGTTTAGAGGTGAGAGGTATATGATGAAGATGGTGGTTAGTTTTGTTTCTTTTGGGAGGAGGGCTCGTCGCCGCCGTCGGGCTTGGGCTTAGGGCGGTTTTTGACGGCGGGGATGTCTTTCTCGGCGTTGGCTTTGGCACCCAGGCGCGTCTGTCCCGGGGCGATGTCGCTGCCGACGAGCATTGTCGACAGGTCGATGTTCTCGTCCTCGTCGCCTCCTTTGCGCTCGGTGGGGGTGTGGGGTTTCTGACGCCGTGTTGCCACAATCTGTCCGTTCCATTTGAGGGACAACGTGTCATAGTACTGCCACCCCTTGACGGGCATGACATTGCGGTAGAACGTTGTCAGGCGCGAAAATTTGGAGTCGAAATCGGCCGGCTCGCCGAGGTTGATGACGTGGCCTCGGATTGAGGGGACGATATAGACGTCGGTCGGCGAGTCGACTTTTATCATGGTGACAAAATTGTTCCAGAGGCTGTCGGCGCTGATATAGTCGATAAGGGGGAGGAGATGAAGTGGGGTGAAAGTGGTGTCGGGGAAGTTGCCGACGATGATGGGTAGATTGATGTGGTAGCGAGCGTCGGCCTTGATGTGCTTGCCTGTGCGGTTGATGTAGTAGGACTCGTCGGCGAGGTCGTCAAAGATGCGAGCCACGGGTACCATGGGGGTGATTGAAATCAAGATGGAATCGCTGGTCAGTTTGACGACGTCGACGCTTTCAATCTTGTCGTTGGCGAGAAGGAATCGCTCGATAGAGTCGGTATTGATATCCTTGAGCAGGCGGCCGCGGCCGGTGAAGCCGAGTGTCGACAGGTCGCGAGCAATTTCTTGTGCGGTCACAAAGCGAGCGGTATCGTTTACCTCGATGGCGATGCCCGCACAGCGCCGATTGTTGCTCCAGGCAGCAGTCAGCACCAGCGAGGCAACGAGCCACGCGGCAAGGATAACCGATATTATGATTCGCACTATCTTGTTCATTTGCAGATATTTAGTCGTTTGCCGGGTTGATTGTAGACTCAACGATAGCCGGCAGAAGACGGTCGATATCGCCGGCGCCTGCCGTTAAAAGGATGTCAAAGTTACAACTTTTCAGTCGTTTAATCAAATTTTCTTTGCTACAAAGCGATTTAGAGGGCGCTGTAACGCGGTCAAAAATGATTTGGGAGGTCACTCCGGGGATGGGTTCCTCGCGGGCGGGATAGATGTCGAGGAGAATAACGTCGTCGGCCGCCGAGAGCGCTTCGGCAAATTGGGGGGCGAAGTCGCGGGTTCGGGTATAGAGGTGGGGCTGGAACACGACGGTCAGTCGGCGGTCGGGGTAAAGGGCTTTGACCGAGGTGATTGAAGCCTTGAGTTCGTCGGGGTGATGGGCATAGTCGTCGATGATTGCGCGCCCGCCGGGACCCGGCTCACGGAGTAGGAACTCAAAGCGGCGTTTGGGACCCATGAATGATTTCATCGCCTCGCGGGTCGAGGGGATGTCGAGGGCACCGGCGGCCCACACTCCGGCGATGGCGGCGATGGCGTTGTCGATGTTAATCTCGACGGGGACGCCGAGCTCGATGTCGGTGATTGTGCCTGAGGGGGTAACGACGTCCATGACGATGGTGCCGTTGCCGCGACGGATGTTTGCCGGGTGGAAATCGCCGGTTTCTCCGTGGCCGTAGGTGTAGACCGTGACCGACGGGTCGACGCGGGGCACGAGTTTCAATCCCTCGTGGACAATCAGTGTGCCCCCCGGCTTGATGAGGGAGGTGAAATGGGCGAAACTTTCCAGATAGGCATCCTCGGTGCCATAGATGTCGAGGTGGTCAGGGTCGGTCGAGGTGACAACGGCTACCGCGGGGCGCAGTTGGTGGAACGAGCGGTCAAACTCATCGGCCTCGATGACGCTCAGGTCGCTGGTGTCGCTCAGCAACAGGTTGCTGTTGTAGTTGCGCAAGATACCGCCCAGAAACGCGTTGCAGCCCGTCGGGGAGCAGTGAAGCAGGTGGGCCGCCATCGACGAGGTGGTCGTCTTGCCGTGGGTGCCGGCAAAGCAGATGCCTCGCGAGTTGCGGGTGATGAGCCCAAGGAGGGCGGCGCGTTTGATGACCTTATGTCCGGCCGAGCGGAAGAATTGGAGCCCGCGATGGTCGGCGCCAACGGCCGGGGTGTAGACAACGAGAGTTGTCGAGGGGTCGCGCATGGCGTCGGGGATGAGCGCCGGGTCGTCGTCAAAGACAATCTCCACGCCCTCGGCCCGAAGCGCGTCGGTCAGTGCCGACGGGGTGCGGTCATATCCGGCCACATGGCAGCCGCGACTGAGGAAATAGCGCTCTAAAGCGGCCATGCCGATGCCGCCGGCACCAACAAAGTAGAGATTGGTATATCGTGTCAAGTCGTTACTATCGGTAGTATTCATCGATTCAGAATTTTATAGATGCGGTCAACGATTTTATCATCGGCGCCGGGGAGCGCCATCTTGCTGATATTGTCGACGAGAGAGGCGAGGCGGTCATTGTCGCCGAGGAGGTTGACGACGGCGGGGGCGAGGTCACTGGCTGCGTCGGCATCGAGCACCATGACGGCGGCGCCGCGGTTGGCGAGCGCCTCGGCGTTGCGGCGCTGATGGTCCTCGGCCACGTTGGGCGACGGCACGAGGATGGCCGGCTTGCCAAGGAGTTGGAGCTCGCTGATGGTACACGCGCCCGCGCGTGCAACGACGAGGTCGGCGGCACGATAGGCCACGGCCA
The DNA here is from genome assembly GCA_022511505.1 of Muribaculaceae bacterium. GTDB lineage: Bacteria > Bacteroidota > Bacteroidia > Bacteroidales > Muribaculaceae > HGM05190. The sequence continues at coordinate 6,769 of JAFLTK010000248.1, read as the reverse complement.
TATCGGCCACAAACTCGGTCGCCGTCACGCCTTCGCGTCCCTCGGCGGCTTGACGCCAGCGCTCGGCGTCGTTGCGGCCGGTTTGCCACAGCAACTGAGCGCCGTCGCGAGTCAGCAGGTCGAGATTGTCGGCAATGGACGTGTTGATGGTCCTTGCGCCGAGCGAGCCGCCGGTGACGAACACCACCGGGCGCTCCGGGTCCATGCCCAGACGGCGTTTTGCCTCGGCGCGCGTGATGTCGAGCGTCAACAGGTCGGCACGCACCGGATTGCCTGTGATTTCAATAAGCTCGGCGGGGAAAAAACGGTCGGTGTTATCGTAGGCCACGCATATTGCCTTTGCCTTGGGTGCCAGCAGTTTATTGGTCACGCCGGGATAGGAGTTTTGCTCCTGAATGACGGTGGGGATGCCGCGACGCTGGGCTTCGCGCAACATCGGGCCGCTGGCATATCCGCCAACGCCAACGGCAACATCGGGCTGGAAATCGCGCATGATTTTGCGCGCTTTCAACATGCTGCGACCCAGTTTGATGAGGACACCAAAGTTGCGCCACAGCCGGCTACGGTCAAAGCCCGCTACCGGCAACCCGACTATCTCATAACCGGCCGCCGGCACGCGCTCCATCTCCATGCGTCCGAGCGCACCGACGAATAGTATCTCGGTCGACGGGTCGCGTCGGCTGAGGGCGTTGGCTATTGATATGGCGGGGAAGATGTGACCACCGGTTCCGCCGCCGCTGATGAGGACTTTCATGACGTTGGTGTTGTTGGTGTTGTTGGTGTTGTTGGTGTTGTTGATGTTGTTGGTCAGTAACAACAATAACAACAATAAAAACAGTAAAAACAAAAAACTATAACTGGGTTGGATTTTCGGCGCTCATCTCCTCGGGGAGAGCGTTGATTTCGTCTTTAATTACTTGTCGCTTGGCTTTGTTGTTGGCAGCGAAACGGCTGACACTCAACATGATGCCAAACGCAATAGATGTCACCAGTATAGAGGAGCCGCCCTTGGAGATGAGCGGTAGCGGTTGCCCTGATACAGGGATGGCGCCGGTGACAATCGCCATGTGTATAAGGGCTTGGGCCACCACCATGACGGCCATGCCTATGACAAGCAATGCCGGATAGGACCTCGAGCACCGGGAGGCAATTGCTGCCGCTCGTCCCAATAGCCACAGATAGAGGAGCAACACACCGATGCCGCCCCAAACACCCAAGTCCTCGATAATAATCGAGTAGATGAAGTCGCTGAATGCCAGCGGCAAGCGCGACGCCTCGCGGGAGTTGCCGGGTAATACACCCGAGATGCCGCCGTGGGCCTGAGCCATGTACGAGTACATCTCCTGGCGGTTTGAGAGGTCGATTTCCTGCTCATATTTCGGTGTGGGGTCACAAAAGCGCTCGATGCGTGCTTTCCAAGTGTCCATGCGACTCAACTTGCCCGGCTCAGGGTTATCGGTCAACCACAGGTAGCCCATATAGCCGCCGCCGGCCGCAATATAGATAGCGAATACAAGCAAGATGCGCTTCCAAGGCGTGCCGCCGATTATCATCATGCCGATGGAGATAAACATCAGCAACAATGTGTTTGTCAACCCCTGGGGTAGCAGCAATGCTCCAAAAAAGGTTATGAAAACCGCGGCCCAAAAGACACCCTTGTCCTTGACACCTATGCTCTTGAGTTTTTGGGATCTGGCCATCAGTAGCGCCACTATTAGGACCGATGATAGTTTTATCAACTCGGCCGGCTGGATAGATATGCCAAGGATTGACATGCTGCGCCGTGCGTCGTTGACAACCTCTCCGGCAAAGATAACATACACCATCATAAAAACGCTTGCCAACGCAATGATGTAGGTCATTGGGATAACGATGCGATAGTGTTTGCGGGAGATAATCCACATAATGCCAAAGCCGCCGATGAGCATGGCGACGTGGCGAATCACCGGACCCATGACGCCAATCGACGAGGCGTTGACCTCACGCGACGAGGCGCTGTAGAGTTCAACCAAAGAGATGGCACAGAGCATCATGTAGATTCCCCATAGATGCTTGTCGCCACGGGTGACGGGTGCCGGCGCGGTTGTGTCAAACGGCGAGTTGACCGCCGGTGCGCTTGCAGTTGTGTAGGTTGTTTCGGCCATTGTAATTAAGAGTTTGAGGAGTTGAGAGCGAGGACTGCCTGCTTGAAACGACGGCCGCGGTCCTCGTAGGATTTAAAGAGGTCAAAACTGGCACAGCAAGGCGAGAGGAGCACCGTGTCGCCCGGCTCGGCAAAGCCGCGAGCGGCCTCGAGGGCCTCGTCAAGAGAGCCGGTCGATGCTATCGCGGGCACCTTGCCGCCGAAGTAGTCCATAATCTTGGAGTTGTCGACACCCATGGCGACGATGGCTTTCACTTTTTTCTCGACGAGCGGCAGTATCTCGCTGTAATCGTTGCCTTTATCCTTGCCGCCGAGGATGAGGACGGTGGGGGCGGTCATTGTCTCGAGGGCATACCAGCATGAGTTGACGTTGGTGGCCTTTGAGTCGTTGATATAGGTGATTGAGTCGATAGTGGCGACGGTCTCGAGACGATGCTCCACGCCCTCAAAGTCGGCGAGGGCGCGGCGAATGTCCTCCTTGCTGATGTCGAGCAAGCAAGCCGAGAGACCGGCAGCCATCGAGTTGTATAGATTGTGCAAGCCGCTGAGCGACAACTGGGCGCGTGAGATTTTGAGGCTCGTCTCGGCGGTGTCAAAAACAATCTCGTCCTCGGTGTCGAGCCATGCGCGCGAGTCGGAGTGGTGATGGTCGGCAAACGGGAAGCAGCGCGCCTCGGTGGCGATGTGGGCCAGTTGGGCAGTAATGACGGGGTCGTCCTGCCAGTAGATGAAGGCGTCCTCGGCCGTCTGGTTGTTGAGGATGCGGAACTTGGCGTTGATGTAGTTCTGCATCTTGTAGTCATAACGGTCAAGGTGGTCGGGAGTTATGTTGAGCAATACGGCGATATTGGCCTTGAAGTCATACATGTTTTCCAACTGGAAGCTCGATAGCTCGATGACATATACATCCTTGGGGTCACGGGCCACCTGGAGGGCGAGGCTGTGGCCCACGTTGCCGGCGAGACCTACGTTGAGTCCGGCCCGGCGCAGGATGTGATAGGTCAGCATCGTTGTGGTTGTCTTGCCGTTGGAGCCGGTGATGCAGACCATCTTGGCCGACGTGTAGCGTCCGGCGAGTTCAATCTCAGAGATGACGGGTATCTCCTTGTCGGCGATGGCTTTCATGACCGGCGCGGTCGGGGGAATGCCGGGGCTTTTGACAACCTCGTCGGCGCCGAGGATAATGTCCATCGAGTGGCCGCCCTGTTCCCAGGCGATGCCCGCCTCGTTGAGCATCCGGGCATATCGCGGGGCCACCGTCCCGGCGTCGCTCAAAAAGACGTCGAGACCTTTTTCTTTGCCTAAAATGGCAGCGCCGACACCGCTTTCGCCGCCGCCGAGTATGACGAGTTTTTTCATCTGTTCCATCGTGTAATTATCTGATTTTGAGCGTTACAAATGTGATGACGGCGAGGAAGATGCCGATAATCCAGAAACGGGTAACAATCTTTGACTCGTGGACGATCGCGAGCGGTTTCTGGATGAGGGCGACGATGCCGCTGTTGCCCGGTTTCTGGAAATGGTGGTGGAGGGGTGCCATCTTGAAGATGCGACCGCCTTTGGTCAGTTTGAAATATCCTGTTTGGAGCACCACCGACAGGTCCTCGATATAGAAGATGCCACAGAGGATGGGGAGCAACAGTTCCTTGCGGATAAGGATAGCAAAGACGGCAATGATTCCGCCGATTGTCAGCGAGCCGGTGTCGCCCATGAAGACCTGGGCGGGATGGGCGTTATACCACAAGAACCCGATCAGCGCGCCTATAAACGCGGCCATAAAGACCACCAACTCGCTGCTGCCGGGGATATACATTATATTAAGGTAGGACGAGTAGATGATATTGCCCCCAAGGTAGGCCATGATGGCAAGGGCCACGCAGATGATGGCCGATGTTCCCGCGCAGAGTCCGTCAAGGCCGTCGGTCAGGTTAGCGCCGTTGGAAGTGGCTGTTACAAAGAATATTGTGACGAGCACAAAGAGAATCCATGCGCCCGGCTCGGCAGCATCGCCGAGCCACTCGGTCAGATACTGATAGTTGAAGTTGTTGCTCTTGACAAAGGGGATGGTGGTCTGGGTTGTCTTGATGTCGTCGTGGGCATAGTCGATGACAATTTCGGTCTTGTCAGGTGCAACGCTACGCTCAATGTTCTCGCGCATCACAATCTGGGGGCTGTAGAACATTGTCAAGCCGACGATAAGACCAAGGCCCACCTGGCCGATGATTTTGAACTTTCCTTTGATACCTTCCTTGTTGTGTCGCTTTATTTTCAGGTAGTCGTCACAGAAACCGAGCGTCCCGAGCCAAATGGTTGACACGAGCATCAGTATCATATAGACACTGGTCAAGTTGCCAAGCAGCAGGCATGAAACGAGGAGGGAAATGATGATGATAATGCCGCCCATGGTCGGGGTGCCTTTCTTTTCCTTCTGACCCTGAAGCCCAAGGTCGCGGATGATTTCGCCCACCTGCATCAACTGAAGGCGGTCGATGATTTTGCGACCAAAGACGAGCGCGATGAAAAGCGACAACATCAGCGCGGCGCCCGAGCGGAAGGTGATGTAGGTCATCAGTCGGGTGCCCGGTATATCATAGTTGGCGTTTAGAAATTCAGCAAGATGGTAAAGCATATATTAATTTGTAATTAATAAGTAGATAGGAATTGACGATTACTTTTGAATAACTATCCAATATCTATTATCTATTATCTAATAATTCAAACCTCGCTCTTATCACTTCGCGGTCGTCGAAATGTCGACGCTCGCCGGCAATCTCTTGATAGGTCTCGTGACCCTTGCCGGCAACCACCACAACGTCGGCGGCCCCGGCGAGGGCGATGGCGGTGTTGATGGCCTCGGCGCGGTCTACGATTGCCAGCGTCGCGGCCAGGCGTGCCGGGTCGGTGATACCCTCTTTCATCCGGTTGATAATCATGGCCGGGTCCTCGTCGCGTGGATTGTCGGAGGTCAGGATGACGCGGTCGCTAAGGCGAGCAGCCTCGGCTCCCATGATTGGGCGCTTGCCGTCGTCTCGGTTGCCTCCCGCGCCTATGACGGTGATAATCTGCCTGTCAGGGCCGATGACCTCGCGGATTGTAGAGAGCAGGTTGACAACGGCGTCGGGCGTGTGAGCATAGTCGACAATAGCCGTCAGGCCCGACTTAGCGCGCAGTGTCTCAAAACGTCCCGAGACCGGCGTCAGGCAACTCAATGCAACCATAACATCGTCACGGTCAAAGCCAAGGAGCATGGCACCGGCAGCCACGGCGGTCAGATTATAGGCGTTGAAGCGGCCGGTGAAGAGCGTCTCGACCTGCGTGCCGTTAATTTCCAATGCCATGCCGTCAAGACGGTTTTCAACGACACGGCACCGGAAATCGGCATCACAGCGCAAGGCGTAGGTGTAGCGGCGGCTCATGGTGTTTTGAACCATAACAGCGCCGTTACGGTCGTCGGCGTTGACAAGTGCCCAGCCCGACGACGGGAGGAGATCGAAGAATGATTTTTTAGCTGCTATATAGGCCGCGACGGTCTTGTGATAGTCAAGATGGTCGCGTGTCAAGTTTGTGAAAATGCCGCCGGCAAAGTGGAGGCCGGCAATGCGCTGCTGATGGGCAGCGTGGGAACTGACTTCCATGAACGCATAGCGGCAACCGGCGTCGGCCATGCGGGCCAGCAGGGCGTTGAGCGTCATGGGGTCAGGGGTGGTGTGGGTTGCGGGAACCATCTCGCCGTCGATATAGTTGGCAACGGTCGAGAGAAGGCCGGCACGGTGACCAAGGCGGCGCGTCAGGTTGTAGAGTAGGGTAGCGGTGGTGGTCTTGCCGTTGGTGCCGGTCACACCAACGAGGCTCAATCGCCGCGAGGGGTTGTCGTACCACTGCGATGCCAGAAACCCGAGCGCGACGGCGCTATCTGACACAACGATATAGGTGACGTTGCTTTCCAAAAATTCGGGCAAGCGCTCGACGATGACGGCGGTTACCCCGGCCTCGACAACGGCCGGGATAAACTGATGGCTATCGACGGCCGCGCCTACGCGGGCCACAAAGAGGTCCCCCTCGCCGGCCCGGCGAGAGTCGGTGACGATGCCCGTGACGGGCTTGTCGGTCGACCCGATGATTTCTTTGGTATCGATAACCGATAGCAGGTAGTCTAACGTTTTCATTGACTTCTATTCAGCACTCGCTTTGCTCGCGCTGAAGTTTAAAGATTAGAGTTTATAGTTTAAGAGACTCTCAACTAATATCTATTAATTATAAAGCGCCAGGTTGACCGTCCCTCCGCGGCGCAAGGTTTGCCCTGCCGCGGGCGACTGACTGCCGACATATCCGGTGCCCTTGAAAGCAACGTTGTAGCCGGCGCTCTCAAGGATGGCGATTGCCTCACGAGCGCCCATGCCGGTGACGTCGGGCACGCCCTTGGCGGCCGCGGCCGGCGTCTTGATGACGCGTGACGCGCCGATGGTCAGATGGTCACGCAGGTTCTCGTGGTAGCCGTTGTTGCGCGTGGCAAAGAACGTTGGCGTCGTCCCGGGGTTCTTGATGTCGGTGTAGTCGCTTTCGTTGTCGAGCATGCCGCGCGAGTAGAGTTTCAGGGCGATGTTTTTGACAACTTCGCCGCTGGTC
>JAFLTK010000342.1 GCA_022511505.1 Muribaculaceae bacterium | reverse complement strand
CAGTGGCGCCGCGAGGAGATTCAAGAGGGCTTTCTCGTGACCGGTATATTGATACCGTTGATTTGCCCAATCGAGACCCCGCTGTGGATGATTGCCGTTGCTACAGCCTTCTCGGTAATTTTTGTAAAGGAAGTGTTTGGCGGAACCGGCTATAATATATTTAATGTGGCACTCGTCGCTCGCGCGTTCCTGTTTTTCGCCTATCCGGCCCAGATGAGCGGCGACAGCGTGTTTATCCCCACCCATTCAATCCTCGGCCTCGGCGGCGAGGTTACGTTTGCCGACGGTGTCAGCGGTGCAACCCCGCTCGGGCAGATTGCCACCGGTGCCGGTGCCGCGCTTCACAATATTGTCGGCCAGCCGTTGACCTCGTGGGACGCCTTCATCGGACTGATTCCCGGCTCGTTTGGCGAAACCTCGACGCTTGCCATTCTGATTGGCGCCGTCATTCTGCTATCGACCGGCGTTGCGTCATGGCGCATAATGCTGTCGGTGCTCGTCGGCGGACTGCTGATGGGCTGGATTGCCAATATTTTTGCCACCGAGACTTATCCGGCGTCGTTCCTGTCGCCCGTTGACCAGATTCTCTATGGCGGTTTTGCGTTTGCAATGGTGTTCATGGCCACCGACCCCGTGACGGCCGCTCGCACCAACGTTGGCAAATATATCTATGGCTTCCTCATCGGCGTTGTTGCCGTCTTGATTAGAACCTACAACAACGGTTATCCCGAGGGCGCTATGCTTGCCGTTCTGTTGATGAACGCGCTCGCTCCGCTGATTGACTACTGTGTGGTCGAGGCCAACGTTTCGCGTCGCCGCGCCCGTGTTAAAGCATGATTGTTCCCCTGACCGATTACTAACCTATAATCTCAAGACTATATGTCAATTAATAAACAGAGTAATATTTACACCGTTATTTATATAATAGTATTGGTGGTAATAGTAGGGGCAATGCTGGCGTGGACGGCAATGTCGCTTAAGCCCTACCAGACAAAGAATATCAGCG
>JAFLTK010000341.1 GCA_022511505.1 Muribaculaceae bacterium | reverse complement strand
TGCCTTTGTCAAAATGGAAACATCCCCCGATTTCCTTCTTAACAACTTGACCTCAGCAAAATATGAGTGAGCCCTTAGGTGCAATAGTGGCAATAGCCTACAACCGCAATCTTTGCAAAAGCGGGGAATTTTTGGGTGTTTTTGGGGATGAAATGTTTTCAAAGGTCGAGAAGATTTTGTAATTTTGCACGCCGATATTTATAGCCGGATAATCTCAACCCTAAAGTTGAGGTTTCTCAACCATGCCGATTAATAATCGAAAATTCAAGATATAGAAAGCAATGGATAAAAACACCGTCTGGGGCTTTGTGCTGATGGCGCTGGTATTTTTCGGGTTCATGTACATGAACCGACCGAGCGCCGAGGAGCGAGCCCGCATGGAAAAAGAGCGCCAAGAGCAACTTGCGGCCGATAGCCTCAAGACCGCGGCCGCGCCCGTGTTGCGTCTCGACTCAATCACGGCCGCTGAGGCTAAGGGAATTGCGGCTACTGTGCGTGAACTTGGCGTGACCGACACAACAACGTCGGCCACTACCCTATCGATGGACAATGTTGTGCTCAGTGTAGGTGCCGACGGCCTCGTTGGCGGAACTATCAACGTTGCCGGCTCGACAATCCCGGCTGCCGACATTGTCTATAACCGCACTGCCGACATGCCGCTGACAACAGCCGACCGCGCTATCAAGGCGTTGCGCACAGCCCTCGAGAGCGCCGCTCGCTATCGCGGTTTTGCACGTTACCTACACGGCGATTCGGCTGTCACCCGTCTCGAGAACGACTTGATTGCCCTTGACCTGTCAAACAAGGGTGGTATCATCTCGATGGCTTCGCTAAAGAAGTATAACCGCTATGACTCGGTGGCCGTTCAGTTGATGAGTCCGGCCGAAACCGGCTACAGTTTCATTCTCTCGAGCGAGGACCAGCACTTTGACACACGCGAGTTCTTCTTCACCCCCGTCGTCGAAAATGACTCGACAGTGTTGATGAACCTCGACCTTGGCAACGGCGCCACTTGGGGCCTGAGATA
>JAFLTK010000340.1 GCA_022511505.1 Muribaculaceae bacterium | reverse complement strand
TTTGATGAAATTGGCCGAGAACGGAAGCCCCAGAACGGTGTAGGACATCGTCAGCATGATGGCAAGCAGCAGGCACGAAAGGATGAAATAGGGAACCAATTTGCCGAAGATAATTGTCATCGGTTTAATAGGCGAGACTATCAGCAACGACATTGAGCCCGACTGCTTTTCGCTGACGATAGAGACGGAGGTCATAATGGCGCAAACAAGTATGAAAATCATACCCATAACACCCGGCACAAAGTTGTAGGCGCTTTTGAGTTGCGGATTATACAGGGTATGCGTCAATACAGGCCCGTTAATGTTCCCGGCCATCGCGCCTTGAATGTATACTGAATAGGTCTGTGCAAGATTGGGATTAGACGCGTCAACCACTATCTGACTCCTTACCTTGCCGTTATCGTCATGAAGATAGACGGCAGCGTCGGCCTTTCCGGTCTTAAGCAGTTGCTCAACCTCTGAATGAGTTGTCAATCCCTCAAAGGTCAGATATTCATTGACAGCAATTTGCTGAAGCATCAGCCGGGTTTCCTGCGTGTGTTTATCTACCACGGCAACAACGCGGATGTTATTGACTTCGGTGGAGATTGCAAAGCCAAAAAGCACAAGGAGCACGAGCGGCATTAGCAACGTTATAAGCACCGTGCGCTTGTCGCGCGCTACATGAAGCGTTTCCTTGACAACTAATGATTTGAAAATTCCCATATCATTCACTGCGTTTTGCGGTAAGGGCTATCTTGCGGAAAACCTCATCCATGGTTTGACAATTATAATCTTTCTTTAGGCCCGCGGGGGTGTCAAGGGCGGCGATTTGCCCGTCGACCATAATCGACACGCGGTTACAATATTCGGCCTCGTCGAGATAATGGGTTGTGACAAAGACGGTCATCCCCTCTGAGGACACACGATAAATCTGTTCCCAGAACTTGCGACGGGTCACGGGGTCGACACCGCCGGTCGGCTCGTCGAGAAACACAATCTCGGGAGTGTGGATTGTAGCGGCTGCAAAGGCGACTTTCTGTTTCCACCCTATCGGCATTGACTTGACAACGGTGTCTTTTTCTTTCTCCATGTCAAGAGCCTGGAAAATCTGAC
>JAFLTK010000339.1 GCA_022511505.1 Muribaculaceae bacterium | reverse complement strand
CAAACTCGGTGATTGCATCTTTCTTGAGTTGAGAGCGGAGATAACTTTCAGTGTTCTTTTCACGAGACGCGGCGAGGCGAGTGTTGAAATCCAAAGCACCTTCGGGAGAGGCGTATGACTGAATGTTAATCTCGGTTATGACGCGAGAAGTGTCGTTGGCGGCCATGCGCAGGTCCTGGTTGAGGCGCTGAACTTCGGCACCTGATGTTTCAGAGGCGCGAACGTTGGCCTGGTTGATGAGGAAGCGGATGTCGGCGGCATATTTCTCGTTGATGATGCGCTGGAACTTGTCGGGGGCAATTGCGGGGGTCACATCGGCGGCCGAAGCAAGAGCGTTGGTAGCGATGATGCCGTTGGCAACCTTAACTCGCGGGAGGACATAGGTGTTGTTGCCTTGCTTGACGTCAAAGTTGAGGAAGAGTTCGCTGCGCAACATCTCGGGCTTGTAGAGGTAGTTGACGGGGATGGTGACAACGCCGCCATTGTCATAACTGATGACGAGGTTGTTGCCGCGCACTTTCTCTCCCTGAAAGACGACGGGAGTCGCGGCAAGTTCGGTTCCGTTGAACGCGAGAACCGGGGTAACTGTTACCTCGGCGTTCTTGACAAAGAACTTGGCGGGGATGTTGCCGGTGATGGTTGCGGGGACGGTTGAGCCGACAACCTCGAGGGGATTAGGGTTGGTTTTGAAATAGTCGGCTTGAAACTGGTTCAGTTTCTTGTTGCAACCGGTCATGACCATAAGACCGGCGAGCGCGAGCGGGAGGCTCAATTTTTTAATCATAGCGGTAATAATATAATGTGACATTTATTGATTTATTCAAGCATATCTGGATTGCCGGGAGAAGAGGTCGGGAAAAGGGTTTCCCAACCATCTTATCGGCAAATTTAGTTTAAATTTTTGGAAATTCGGGTATGAAAACATCAAAAAAGATATTTTTTGGGTAAAGTTTGGCCAAAGGGGGCTGAAAATGGTGATTATTTTGTAATTACCCAAAAAACCTTATTGTCATAATTTTTTTAAATGAACTCAATGTGTATACACTTTAAATTATTTTATGACTTGTGATTTAATCTTTGATTAAATTCTTTTATGCCC
>JAFLTK010000338.1 GCA_022511505.1 Muribaculaceae bacterium | reverse complement strand
TCCCGGCAAGCGCAAACGCAATTATCCACTGCATTGTCAGTGTCCACCAACGTTTTGTCTTGATTATATCGACAAACGGGCTCCAGAACGGTTTGATAACCCACGGCAGATATAACCAACCTGTATAGAGAGCAATGTCGGTGTTGCTAACTCCGAGTCGCTTGTAGAGGATTACCGAGATTGTCATCACGGCAACGTATGGCAAACCCTGTGCAAAGTAGAGGGTCGGAATCCATGCCCACGGTGAACGTCGGCTCGTGCTTTGGTCTTTCATTGGCAATTGTGGTTCAATATAAGGTTGATAATATGGCGTTTACAAAATAATGTGACAGAATTGTTTGATAATCATACCCCTTGGCACCCATAACGGCAGCGCCTATCTGGCAGAGGCCAACGCCGTGACCCCAGCCGGCTCCGTGGAGCACGAAAGCCTCCGGAACGCCCTCGGCATCGGGATTTACACGCTCAACGACAAAGGCCGAACTGTAGAGATGGCTCGGCGACAAGGCGCGACGAATCTCGAGTTCCTTACCAATAATCTTCGTGCAACGGGTACCGACTACTTCAAGGCGATAAAGGCGACCCGACGTACCGCGGGCAACAGGAACAAGGTCTTTAATTTCGCCAAAATCGATGCCGGTGCGCTCGCGAGTAAGGCGTGCAATTTCTTCGCGGCCGAGGCGCACTTTCCAGCGATAAAAATCGGTTGTTTCCTGATCATAGTTGTTTAGCACCTGAGTCAGAATCTCGGGGTCGTCGGTATTACAGAACGCTTCGGGGCGCGACAGAATCCAATCCTGAGCGGCCTCCTCGGTGGTCAAATCGGGGAAGTTATCCTCATCGGGAGCATCGCGACGGGCCTCAAGATAACTGTAATGAACAGGTTCCCAGCAGTTTTCAAATTCTTCAAACACGCCACCGCAACATTTGCTGAAACGGGCATCACAAAGGGTGCCGGTATCATCGGTCAGCACCTGACCTCGCGTCGCGGCGATTGCCTCGGCCACACTCGGTGTCGTTGCTCGGGTAATGCCCTGATAACGTTGGCAATGGTCGTCGGCACACACGTCAAAATGGTCATGGTCCTCACGGTCTTGCCAGCGAACGCGCTCCTCCTCGGTCTCGGTCCATGAGCAATAAGGTGTCTCCGAAGCGTCGAGGCGCCGATTCTTGTCTATCTGGGCAAGGAG
>JAFLTK010000337.1 GCA_022511505.1 Muribaculaceae bacterium | reverse complement strand
TCAATTTAAAACACTTTACGACAGATGAAAAAACGAGATGCAAGAATTAATGAAATCGTTGAGATTCTGACTCATGAGGTAATCTCAAGTCAGGAAGCGCTCACCAATCGACTCAAGGAGCGTGGCTACAAAGTCACTCAGGCAACGCTGTCGCGTGACCTTAAGCAACTTCGCTCCATCAAGGTAGCCAACGAGGACGGCGGTTATCGCTATGTGATGACCGGAGCCTCAACTTGGACCGCCGGAGAGGAAGAAAGTGCAAAGAATGCCGTTAAAAACAAGATGCCCATGGTTGCACTCAAACCCGAATCGATGCGCGTGTCGGGCAACATGATTGTTTTCAAGACCCGTAGCGGTTATGCAGGCGGTCTTGCCTACGATCTCGACTCGCTCAACTCTCGTCATATCCTTGGCACAATCGCCGGTGCCGACACCGTCTTTGTCGTTGTCGACATCAATGCCTCCAACGAGGAGATTGCCGAGGACTTGCGCCGTGTTGTACCCGCCGAGATGGTCGACGAGTGCTTCCTGAACACCAACAACTACTGATGCGCGCCCTTGAAGGTAACCGGGCGTCGTGTCTTTAATAATCCTTCATCGGTTGCCTCAACTCTTTAATACGTTATATCAATGATTAGAACCGGAATAATAGAAGGCACAACTCGCGCCGCCGGTGAGTTGTTCCGTCTCTTGATTAACCACCCCGATGTTGAAATCGGATGGGTGCAATCATCGGCTAATGCCGGCCGCAAAATCACCGATTTCCACCGCGGCCTTCTCGGCGAGAGTTATCACCGATTTATCGATGCTCCCGACTGGGAAAGCATTGACGTGGTATTCCTTTGCTCGCCCACTCCCGGCGACGCTCGTCGTTTCCTTGCCGAGCACGACGTTCCGGAACGCATCCGCATCATTGATATGACCCGCGACCACCTCAGCGACGACGGAACCCACGACTTTGTCTATGGCCTTCCCGAACTGAACCGCAAGCCGATGGTTCGCGGTGCACGCCATGTAGCCAACCCCGGTAGTTTTGCCACTGTTATCACCCTTGCTCTTTTACCGCTGGCCAAGGAGTTAAGGCTCGACGGAAATATCCACGTTACAGCCATCGCCGGAAGCACCGATGCCGAGGTTGAAACCTCGGTCATCGAAAACTTCTCGTGGCTCAACGATACCATCACCGTTGTCAACGCCTTGAACCATCCGCAGGTAGATGAGGTAACTGAGACAATCAAAGCGCTTCA
>JAFLTK010000336.1 GCA_022511505.1 Muribaculaceae bacterium | reverse complement strand
CTGCTGTTTTAAAACTTCAGATATCTCGCTGGGGTTAATCATTTCAATGGTATTACTTACTGCTTAATAATTTGATACGCAATTGCTTGAACTCGTTACTAATCGAAGCGTCGAGCACCTCATTGTCGATTTTGACAACAAAACCGCCAATCAATTCAGGGTCAACCGAGGTTGTGTATTCCATCGACCCGCCCTTGAGGTGACTGTTGATGACATCCTTGAGGCGCTTTTCCTCTTCGGGCCTGAAAGGCGCGGCCGAGGTTACGTGGACCTTATAGATGTTGTTTTCCTGTCGATAGAGGTGTTGATAGGCTATAGCGATGGCGCGGGCCATTTCAAAACGCTTGTTGGCGGCAAGGAGTTTGAAAAAGTCGGCCATAACACTATTGTCGGTCCCGACGCCGGCTGCCGTCGACAGGAGTTTAATCTTGTCGTCGGCGCCAACGTATGGGTTATTCATTACTTCCTGCAGTGCAGGCTGTAATTCAAACTGTTGCTCAAGCATCAGCATCTTGTCATAGACGGCGCCGGTGGCGTCTCTATCAAGAGCAAACTTATACAGCGCCTTGGCATAACGGCGCGGGATCAGACCTTCTTGCATTTGGTGGAATGGTTGAATTGAAGGTGGGGGTTAAATTAGTTCTGAGTCTCCATTTCCTCGAGCAGCGAGTCAACGAGACGGGCCTGAGCCTGAGAATCTTTCATCTGGTCTTTGACAACCTTTTGAGCGATTTCGAGGGCGAAGGTGCTGACCTCGTTGCGGAATTGCTGCTGGGCTTCTTTGCGCTCTTGCTGGATTGACTGCTTTGCAGCGTCCATTACCTTGGCGGCTTCCTTGCGGGCAGCCTCGCGAGCCTCGTCGATGATTTGGTTTTTCATCTTGTCGGCTTCGCGGAGGATGTCGGCCTGGCGAACGCGAGCCTCGGCAATATATTTCTCTGACTCCTCACGGGCGCGGTCGAGTTGTTCCTTAGCGTCGCGGGCATATTCAACGCCCTTGTCGATAAGTTCGGCTCGAGACTCCACGCCTTTGATGATTGCCGGCCAGCCCCATTTCCACAGTATCAGAAACAGGATGCCAAAGCTGACAAACATCCAGAAAATCAGACCAAAATCGGGCGTGAATAGTTCCATGTGGCCGGAGTGTTATGAGTCTTGATTAGATGAACAAAGAGAGAACACAAACGATGACGGCAAACAGGGCAACACCCTCAACGAGAGCGGCGATGATAATCATGTTTGCGCGGATATCGCCGGTTGATTCGGGCTGACGTGCGATTGCTTCCATGGCTGATGCACCGATTTTACCAATACCGATACCTGCACCGA
>JAFLTK010000335.1 GCA_022511505.1 Muribaculaceae bacterium | reverse complement strand
GTGGAGCGAGCAGAATAGTTCGACACCACGCTTTTTTTGTTGTACCCGTCCCGAGTCAGGTGTCAGTCGGATGTAAAAGAATATAACTCTGACCAATCTAAATACCATAAATCAAGCCGATATCGCAGCCCTTTTGAAAGAAAGGCTGGAACAGCCCGACCTATATGTTGACAGGCCGCTGATAATCTGGCGGTCAGACTTTGGCGACGGCATCCAGACGAGTCTTCTTCGGGACGTATTAAAGGAATATAACGAAACCAAACCCTTGGAGGACAGGAAATGGTATCGTCAGCCAATTGCGGGCGATATATCTCATGTCGCCCACGAACTGACGGAAGGCGTGATATCCGGTGAAGAAGCCCCAAAGGACAGTCATTTAGGACTCTATGTCCTATCGCCTATGGACCACGGCATGGACAAATCCTCAATCAACGATTGTATCGAGGCATTGACAGCGCGACGGAGCAACGGGGTGAAAATGTTGCCCGGCATACCGGTAGTGGCGTATATGTGCAACAACCGTGACCGGTTTGAAACGCCCGACGCCTACCCCGGCGCGGAGCAATATGTTTTCGAGCCCGATTTCGAGCAGTGGTGTCAGCACGTTGAAAAAACCGGCGGGTCAATCAAGAAAGTTGTCGACTTTATCAAAGGATATGAGTCAACTGAAGGAATATCATACTGTTGGTACAATTACTTCAATAATACCGACGCGGTTAATCGCGTCGGGTGTGATTTCCCTCAATGTTGGTATGAAGCAATAAGATGCCTGAAGTTGCGCCTAAAACTTGGGCGATTGAAGAAATTTAGCGACATCCATGAAGATATGTTCAAACGCTCGTTCCCGCAAGGCATCTCCAAGGATATTGCAGATAACTTCTATATCTATGTAAAAGAACAAAACTTATAATTGAGTATGGCAGATAAACAAAACAATCCTTTCCAAAGAATGATTTTTGACATCGACGATATTAAAGGCGACGAGCTCAAGGGCTTTGAACGGACCTTTGTTCGCTTTCTGCTTGACACGTTTGGCATAACAGCGACGATTATTATCTATAACAGTATACTCAAAATCATCACCTTTTTCAGGATAATAGGAGTTTACCTATCGATGCCTTTCAAATTTGTTCAGTTTTGGAAAGAAAGCTATAAAAACCAATCAAACAATAAAACTCAATAAAATCAAACCCACACAACTCTCTAATAACTACAAATTAATCATTAAAAACCATGGATTACAAAATTATTGACGTAGAGGGCATAGGCCCCGTTTATGCCGAGAAGCTTCAGGCCGCCGGCATCAAAGATTCGGCTCAACTCCTTGAAAAAGGCAAGACCGCCA
>JAFLTK010000247.1 GCA_022511505.1 Muribaculaceae bacterium | reverse complement strand
GGCGCCGACCATGCCGGCGCGTCCCCGTTCAGGCTGCAAATTTACACATTTTATTCAATACTGCAAAACCCACCGCCAATGACCGCGGAATTGTGGGCGCGCAGATTCCGTGATGAGGAGCTCCCGCTCCTCGTTCTTCTACTCTGGTTTGGTTAGGTCGAGGTGGTGGACCTCCCGCTACAAAATTTTGCAATATCACATTAATATTATTATTTTTGCACTAAATAAATTTTGTATCTCATGAATAAATCTGTCTTTTTATTTATCGCATTAAACATTGTGTCAATAGCCTGTTGTCACTCAATGGGAACCGTTGCAGCATCCGAGAACCCCGCCGACTATGGCGTTCCCACAAGTGCAGTATTCGCTGATGAAAACGATTATTACAAGATTTTTATAAACGAAGACCAACCGGGTGAGGACATATATGATGTACCAATCAGTTCGCTATGGCTCTACGACAAAGAGTCAAAACAAGCATCAAAACTGTTTACCACGGTCGAACCTAATGATATGTATTGGTATGTGTCTGACGATGAGCAAGGCATTGAAGTTCCGATAGACTCAATTCCCGCCCTCTTCGGTGCAATCGCCTATAACGCAACTAGGCTAATAGTTTCCGGAGTCCCCGACTTAAGAAACACATATTCCTACATCATCGATATACCTACTCGCAAAGCCATCTATCTACCCTGCAATGCCGGTGTCTTAGGGTTCACATCTGAAGAGGAATATATAGTGGCCCAATCCTATCGATATGCGACCGACCCCGAAATTGCCGGCCGCTATACATATATTCAAGTCTTTGACTGGAATGGGACCCAAGTGGCAAGCCTCGACCTTGAAATGAATTATATTGACAACGGTATGCTCGAAAATTACCTTGACTACAACTTTAACACAAAACTTAAATTGACCGACTATAAAGACGATAGAAAGTGTGATTTTAAATTCCCTTCTGAAGAGGGAGAACAAAGATGTTGGGAATATATCTACACACTCGGAGACTGGGACCCGCGGGACGCAGCTCACTTTGACAATCTCGTTGCAACCGATAAAAACTGGAAGAAAACAAAGGACGGCTACCACTACACCGGCCCCGACCCGGATAATCTTTTTACTCTGGACATCAATATCGATTTAAAAAACAAACGTATCGTGTTAATTCACGGAGCAATTAAAGATTAAATAACAAGGCGAAAAATGTTTTGCAACATAATTTAATCGCGGTTGCAAAAATAATTACTACCTTTGGGGATTGAACGTAACCAAAAATCAATAACACATAATATCATGAGTAATTTTCGACCCCAGGACCTGACGCTGCTCGAAACACGCGGCGTATCGGTCGACGAAGCCGAGGCACAAATTTCTCGGTTTATCAACGGTTTTCCATTCCTTAAAATAGAATCGGCCGCCACGGTTGGCCGGGGCATCAAGCGTCTCAGCGCCGCCGAAGAGGACGTTGCCATCGAGCGTTGGAAAGAATATCTTCAGGCCGGCGGCGAGGTGCTGAAATTTGTGCCCGCATCGGGCGCAGCGTCGCGCATGTTTAAGGCGCTGTTCAGTTACATCGATGGCGACACCGATGAACTCAAACCCGGTTCTCCCGTTGCCCAACTTATTGAAAATCTCGACAAACTGCCGTTCCTCGCCGAACTACAGGAGGCCGTCAAGAAGATGCACGGCACTACTCTGGCCGACCTCGTCGAGCAGAAACGCAACCGCGACATCATCGCAGCCATCGTTAAGCCCGAGGGTATGAACTATGGCAACCTCCCCAAGGGCTTGCTGAAATTCCACTCCTATGCCGACGGCTCGCGCACTCCACTTGAGGAGCACCTGACAGAAGGCGCCCAGACCGCAGCCAACAGCAGCGGCGTTGTCAATCTCCACTTCACCGTCTCCGAGCAACACGTGCCCCTCTTCAAGGCTAAACTCGCCGAGGCCATCCCCGCCGCCGAGGCTCGAACCGGTCTGAAATTTGACGTCACCATGTCGACCCAGAAAGCGTCGACCGACACTATCGCCGTCAACCCCGACAATACGCCTTTCCTCCAGGACGATCACCTGCTGTTCCGTCCCGGCGGCCACGGCGCGCTCATCGAAAATCTCAACGACATCGACTCGGCCGTTGTGTTCATCAAAAACATTGACAACGTCGTTCCCGATAGCCGCCGCGACATCACCGTGCGCTACAAGCAGGTAATCGGCGGTGTTCTCATGCAGGCACGCGACCGCATTGTCGAGGCCATCGCCAAAATCGACTCGGGCGACTACACAGACGCCGACCTCGCCGGCATCGAGACTTTCATGAAAGATACCCTCTGCTTCCATGACACACGCCTCGCCTCGCTTGACAAACTCGATAAAGCAAACTACCTTCGCGGCAAACTCGACCGCCCGCTGCGCGTCTGCGGCATGGTCAAGAATGAGGGCGAACCCGGTGGCGGCCCGTTCATCACCTACAATGCCGACGGCTCGACGTCACCCCAAATCCTCGAAAGCACCCAAATTGACCCCGCTAAGCCCGAATATGCCGAAATGCTGAAAACGGCCACCCACTTCAACCCCGTGGACCTCGTTTGCTGCATCAAGCGCACCGACGGTAGCCACTACAACCTCCCCGACTACGTTGACGCCGACACCGGCTTCATCTCGTCGAAGAGCGCCGGCGGCCGCGAACTCCGCGCCCTCGAACTACCCGGCCTCTGGAACGGTGCCATGAGCGATTGGAACACAATCTTCGTTGAAGTACCCATCGAGACTTTCAATCCCGTCAAGGTTGTCAACGACCTCCTGCGTCCCGCACATCAGTAAATTCCATTATACCCTATTCAAAACAACCTAACAGAATAAAATAAATAGTTTTGAATACATGAGTAGCGCACGGCCGCGACGGTCTCGCGCTACTTTTTTTATATCCCCACGTGACGAGGAGCTCCCGCTCGTGGATGTAACCAAACCGGGGAACGTGAATAAAGTAAACATGAGGAGCAGGAGCTCCTCATCACGACGTTAGACGCCCCATTTCCCTGAAACCGAGTAGCACCAAATAAAAAAGGTGCTTTCTCACGAAAACACCTTCTCACACTTTTCTTTTTACATCGTTGCAATAAATATTTCCCTTAAAATCTTTTCTACGCTTTGAGCATGGAGCATCAAATTGCACCTATCAAAAATCATTTTCTTTGTAAATTTGACTGATGATTTTTGGTTACTTGATAATGTTTGTTCCTTTCACGATGCAAATTTAGTTAAGTGTGTCTAAGAATTGATACATATTAAATGGCGATATAAACTAAATATAGATTATATCGCCATTTAAAATATTATTAATGTGAATTTTACAAATTTTCAAATTCGGCAAAAATATAGACCGAAATATAAAAAATATCGTCAAAAAATACACTGATTATTTACTCGATATCAATCATTTCGATGTTTGTTTCAAAGTTGTCACGGTCGTTGGCCCGGCTCTTCATCTTGTTGCGGTAGGTGTAGACGGTATTGATGGATAGCCCCATGAAGTGAGCAATGCGGTTGCTATCCTTGATGCCGAGTCTGATAAACGCCAGGATGCGCAGTTCGGTTGACAATTGGCTTTTTACAGGTTGAATGAACAACTGATCGGGATTGACGAGCTTGTTGACATTGTCGACAAACGACGGGAACACATGGAGGAATGAACGGTCAAACGACTGGAGGAATTCGCGCGTCTGAACGTCGACGAGTTGATTGGAGTTAATCATCGAATAGAGGTCCTCGAGTTGACCGGCCTTGATGCGACGACGGGCTGTTCGATTGAATGTGTGAAGTTGCTCGAGATAGTTTGAGCAGAATGTTAAGAATTGGGATATATTGCTGATTTTATTCTCGTTATTGGAGCGCAATTCAAAGTCTTTGTGCTTGAGGCGTTTACCGAGTTGAACCTGTCGCCATGCCATGTAACCGATGGCTATGATGGCTATGCCAAGAATAATTGACAGTATCCATATTAGTCTGATATCCTCGGCGTGATGGGCTCTGAAGGCTTCATTGATGAGCGGGAATGTGTTCATCAACTGCATGGCTCTGAGACGGTTGTTGCTCGAAACAGCCTCGTTAAAGGATTCGGTCATGTAGTTTATTGAGCGGTCGTCATCGCCAAGTGAGTTCAGGACCAGACCGAGACTTTGGAGCGGTCGAGCAAAATATGTGCCTTTTTTCAGTGAGTTGCGGGCGGCAAGACCATAGTAGTAGGCGGCTTCTTCGGGTTTGTTTATCAGACGATAGTAATCGCCGAGTCTCATTGCCACCGGGTTATATATTTCTTCTTTTTCTCGTGTATTTGTCGAAAAGGCTTCGTTGAGTTCGGCAAGCATTAGTGAATACTCTTTATCTCGCTCATATTTCGTGGCTTTGGCGAGGTGCAGAGCGCCGGTGTGGGCCGGAGCGTATACTTCGAGTGAGTCAGCCATTCTATAGCGACGGTTGAGATAGGTCTCTTTCATCGCGATGTCATCGGCATATATAGGTAATAGACGCTCATAGAGCAAAAGCCCGTTAAGGTAATATCGTTCTTTAGTTTCGGCCGTTGACAATTGGCTTTCGGCATCCTCAAACGTCTTTATACCCTCAGGAATATTGCCTACAGCAGTCTGTAACACAGCAAGTTGAGCTGTCATTACAGCTGCTCGACCATGGTCGCCGCGAGATTCAAAAAAATCGTGTGCTTTACGGTAATAAACCCTTGCCGTGTCAAATCTCCAAATTTGCATTGATGCAATCTGGGAGTACAATTTGCCGAGGCTATCTGTCGGGGTAGTTGGAATCCTGTCTTTGAGTTCGTTAATTTTGGCTTGACGTGAATTTCGATATTTATCACGCACAGCCAAACTCTTGTCGATATCGTCCAGGAGTTCGTTGAGCGAGAGGTTGTCATCGGCGGCAAAAAGAACCTGCGCGCTCAAAATTATCGATAAAAAAACGAAAAAATGTTTCAACGTTTATGCTTTTAATTTATTTGATTTTTTATATATTTGCTTTGACAATGCAAAGGTAAGAATAAAAAATTAATAATGCAACAATATATCCCCAAAACGATAAAAAATCCACAAATTTCAGGGTGTTTTTTTATTGGTAATTTTTAGAATTACTAAAATTAGTGCTATTTATAAACGACTAATTAACAATAAATTAAAATTTAAATACTTGGAAAATCTCTTTCAACTATTTAGATTTAGAATTATATATGATAATATTGTCTTATTTTTGCAATGTGTTAATGATTAGCATGTGACATGTAAACGTTGTTAACCATACATCATGGCAAATTAAATTTAGGGTTAGTATAGATTGTTAGTAAAATAACTACCTGTACAATAAGTTAGAATAGTGCATAATAGTAAATGTGTTTTATGTTAGGTTGTTGGTCTTGATCCTCATTGAGGTTCAGGACAACAAGAAGAAATAAGCGGCTCCGTGAGGAACTGCTTATTACTTTTTTATTCCCCCTGCATGAAAAACAGAACCACTATTAAGACAATCGAGAGGCGAGATTGTTTAATTGAATGTTAAGTTTTTGATGATTTAGGGGACTCACACCCGCTCCGCTGACTAAAATCAATAGCGGTAAGGGACTCTAACGGGAACTCGGCGCCTGTGGGATGCCGCGTTGATTAGCGTGGGCGTCTCAAAAGGATAAAATTTTGCGGGATGTTCTAATTCTGAACCAATAGGTGACTCGCGGAGAGTGCGAAGGAGTTGCATTATATTGCGTTTCGACCGGGCTACCCATGTTTTAAGCCCACCTTCCCGAATGGTCGGGTTGAAGAGACGTAAGGGGATATAAACAACCGTGGCGGTGTCTCCCGACGCCGCCACGATTGTTTACTAAACCAATCATTATCACATTATCTGCAATGAAACAAGTTATCTTTGCTTTCTGATACTAAAACGCTCAATGGGGGTGAATAGTTTCAGCAGATGTGGTTAAAAATCGTTAACGAGGCTTGGCTCATTTTATCAGAAGCCCTAACTTGTTGAAACCGGGGGTGTTCTGCAAGCGGTTGAGGCAGTAGGAAAGAAGTATGCTACCGGCATATACTGCTGCGATAATTGCTACCGGCATCATCGTGGGATAGATTACATAGACTATCATTATCACATACATGTGGGTGTAATACATCCACATGCTCTGCCACCGAAGTTCGAGCCACAATGATGAAGGCTGCAACGATATGAACAGGCCGATGATGACGAAGGCAAGACCGCCGAGTAGTTCGCCAAATGGCAAAGTGAAGTAGAAAAGAATGATGCTCAGCGCCAGAGCCGGCAGGATGTAGCGGCCAAGTTTTGCGCCGCGGCAATAGAGTTGATAGAGGCCGGCACCCATGAGCATATATAAACCTCCGCCAAGAGTGCGACCTAAGAGCAGGCGCGTGTTGGTGATAATCTTCTCCATTCCAAGACTAATCTGATTGTCATAAAGATAGACAGCGATATAGGCGACTATAAACAGAGTTGCCAGCAAGGGAATGCGAAGTCGCCACTTCATCGTCAGTCCCATCAAGAGGCAAACGAAAGCATAGGAATATATGTACCATAGAGGCCACGCATAGTAGGACTCGCCATAGTAGACAATTCTTTTTATATATACAATGGCAAACGAGATAATGCTATGTTCCTCATAATCATACATGTAGTAGTAAATTGACCACGGCAGGTAGATAATCAGCCACAGGATGAATATTTTAAAGAGATGGACCGACCGTTTCAGCAGGAACGTCCGGCGAGCCTCGGCGCTTTCCAGCCGGCTGAGTTTTGAGCCGATAAAAAAGCCCGAGATGATGAAGAAAAACGGGACGGCAAGGCGTATAAACCATACGACTGCCGGCGGATATACTATCTTGTTCTGTGCCATGATGTGGATGGCGACTACGGCGAGCGCCATCACATATTTAAGCAAGTCAATGCCATAAAAATCTTTTCGCTGAGGTTCCATAAGTAATTGGTTTAGTGAATTGATTGTACAAATTTAGTTATTAAAATTCAATTGACGACCATTCTGACCGAAAATCTATTTTACTACATGGCGGGGAGGGTGAACCAAACGGAAAGGCTGGTGTTTTGTATTTAGTAGAATAAACATATCGCAAGATGGCAACACAAAAGAAGATAGTAGATGGCTGCACGGCGGCAACATACGTGGCCTACGCGTTTAGCGAGGTGGCAACGATATTTCCGATTACGCCGATTGCCTCGATGGGCGAAACGGCCGATAAGTGGAATGTGGCGGGTGTGAAAAATCTGTTTGGCTCGCCGATGCAAGTCAAGGAGATGGAGTCGGAACTCGGTGCGGCCGGGGCGACACACGGCGCATTGGCGGCCGGGGCGTTGGCAACGACTTTCACGTCGTCGCAGGGCCTGATGCTGATGATACCTAATATGTATAAAATATCGGGCGAACTGCTGCCGGGTGTGTTTCACGTTGGCTGTCGCTCGCTGGCGACTCAGGCGTTGAGCATTTTTGGCGACCATCAGGACGTGATGGCATGTCGCCCAACGGGGTTTGCTATGCTGGCGTCGGCGTCGGTTCAGGAGACCCACGACCTCGGTATAGTTGCCCATCTGGCGGCCATAGAGGGGTCGGTCCCGGTGTTGCACTTCTTTGACGGGTGGCGCACAAGCAACGAGATGTCGACCATCGATTTGTTGCCTTATCAGGATATGTTGCCGCTCGTGCCGTGGGACAAGGTCAGGGAGTTTCGCCGGCGGGCGATGAACCCCGAGCATCCCGACTTGCGCGGGTCGGCCCAGAATTCTGACGTCTATTTCCAAAACCGCGAGGCCGCCAACCGGTATTACAACGCTATGCCGGCCATCGTGCAGGCGGCGATGGACAAGGTCGCCGGAGTTACCGGAAGGCAGTACCATCTGTTTGACTACGTTGGCGCCGAGGATGCCGACCGCGTCATCGTCACTATCGGGTCGTCGGCCGACGTTGCCGAAGAGACTGTTAATTACCTGAATGCCAATGGGCAGAAGGTTGGCGTGATCAAGGTTCGGCTCTATCGTCCGTTCTCGGCCGAGCGCCTGCTTGCGGCCATTCCGTCGACAGTCAAGGCGATTGCAGTCCTTGACCGCACCAAGGAGCCCGGAGCCGAGGGCGAACCGCTCTATGTCGACGTTGCAACGGCGCTCTACAAGGCGCATCGCGAGGTGACGCTCATCGGCGGCCGTTACGGGCTGAGCAGCAAGGAGTTTGACCCGTCGATGGTCAAGCGCATCTTTGACGAACTCACCGAGGCCAAGCCTAAGGACGGGTTCACCATCGGCATCAACGACGATGTCACCGGCACGTCGCTCGACGTCACCGACCACATCGTTACCATCTCGCCCCAGATTTCCCAAGCGGTGTTCTACGGCATGGGGTCAGACGGCAGCGTGGGTGCAACGAAGATGGCCGCGCAAATTATCGGCAACACCGCCAACCTCTATGCTCAGGCCTATTTCCACTACTCGGCAAAGAAATCGGGCGGCTATACCATCTCGGAACTGCGCATCAGCCCCGCTCCCATCACGTCGGCCTACGGGATTGAGAATGCCGACTTTGTTTCCTGTAACAAAGACACCTACACGAGCCGTTTTGACATCGTGAAAAACCTGCGCGACGGGGGCACGCTGTTGCTGAACTCGTCGTGGACGGTCGACGATATGGAGACGAAGTTGCCGGCCACGCTGCGCCGCGCCATTGCCGCTAAACAACTGAGACTCTATAATATAGATGCGTTCAAGATTGCCGCCAAGGCCGGATTGGGTGTGCGCATCAACACCATCATGCTGACCGCCTATCTCAAACTCGCCCCCGTCATCCCCTTTGACAACGCGTTCGCCCAACTGAAAGACCTTATCACGTCGACCTACAAGCACGAGGGAAACGAGGTGGTGCAAATCAACCTCGCCGCCATCGAGGAGGCCGTCGGTGCCATCACGGCAATCGATTATCCGACCTCGTGGATTGACGCTACCGACGCTCCGTCGCCAACGGTCGACACTCCCGAGTATATTAATAAGGTGGCGCGCCCGTGCATGAAACTCGAGGGAGACACGTTGCCCGTGTCGGCATTCACGCCCGACGGCACGATGCCGATGGGCACGACCGCATTTGAGAAGCGCCGCATTGCGTTGAACATACCTGAGTGGGACCTCAACAGTTGCATCGAGTGCACGCTCTGCTCGACAGTCTGCGCCCACGCGTCGATTCGCCCCTACCTGCTCGACGCCGACGAGAAACAGAAGGCGCCGGCCGCCATGGGCACCAAGGACGCGCGCGGCATCGAGATGGACGGCAAGCCGTTGCAGTGGCGCATTCAAGTGTTCCCCGAGGATTGCACCGGTTGCGGGTCGTGCGCGGTAGTGTGCCCGGGCCATGCCCTGACAATGAAGCCGATAGCAACCCAAATCGACGAGCAGATACCGCTCCTGGACTACGCTCGGTCGAGCATCTCCATCAAAGACAACATCCTGCCGCGCAACACCGTCAAAGGCTCGCAGATGTTTGAACCGATGTTACAATTCTCGGGCGCGTGTGCAGGTTGTGGGGAGACACCCTACGTCAAACTTCTGACCCAGTTGATGGGCGAGCGCACCTTGATAGCCAACGCAACCGGCTGTAGCTCAATCTGGGGCGCCAACTTCCCGAGCAACGCCTACTGCACCAACCGCCACGGGCAAGGCCCGGCGTGGGGCAACTCGCTGTTTGAGGACAATGCCGAGTATGGCTTCGGCATGGCCGTCTCGATTGCCCACCGCCGGCAGCGCATCGTCGATCTGGCGACCGCCGCCGTTGCCGACTCGTCGACACCCGCTCCCGTCAAAGACGCCCTCAGGGCATGGCTCAACGCCAAGGACGACAAGACTCTGAGCGCAACAACCGGCGTTGCCGCCGTCGAGGCGTTAAAACAGAACCCGTCGACTCCCGGCGCTCAGGAGATGATTGACGGCGCCGACTTGTTTGCCCGCAAAAGCGTGTGGATTATCGGCGGCGACGGATGGGCCTACGACATCGGCTTTGCCGGCCTGGACCATGTGCTCGCCCAGAATGTCGACGTCAACATCCTTGTCATGGATACCGAGTGCTACTCCAACACCGGCGGCCAGACTTCCAAGGCGACCCCGCTCGGCGCCGTCGCCAAATACTCGTCGGACGGCAAGCGAACCTACAAGAAAGACCTCGGCCGCATGATGATGACCTACGGTAACATTTATGTCGCCTCCATCGCCCTCGGTGCCAACTTCCAGCAAGCAGTCGACGCCTTTGTAGAGGCCGATGCCTATCCCGGCCCGTCGATTGTGATTGCCTACTGCCCGTGTATCGAGCACGGCATCCGCGTCAACGACGGCGTTGCCGGTATGTCAAACAGCATCATCGAGGAGCGAAAAGCCGTTCAGTCAGGTTATTGGCAGATATATCGCTATAATCCCGCCGCCACTGCCGGCAAGCCTCAACTGAGTGTCGACTATGCTAAGCCCGACGGTTCGATGCCGGCCTTCCTCGACGGCCAGAACCGCTATGCCGACCTCAAGATGCTCGACGCCGCCGAGGCTGCCATCTTGCGTCCCGAACTCGAAAAACGCTGTGACGACCTATATGACTTGTTGATTTATGACATCAACGCTCCGCGGCTGTAGCCGATAACAACCAAAGAACTGATGTATCGAGATAAATCGCGATTTACTGCAATTTATCTCGATATATCGTGTAGAAATGGAGGGGACAGAAAGTTTCTTGAAAATTTATGCTTAAAAGTGTTGGATATTAAATTTTTTTGTCTAAATTTGCCGATAGTCAATATTTTAGGTAGAAATCACAAAAATTTAGCAGGAATGAAAAAGTATTTTAACAGGTTTGCCGTCGTGATGGCGGTAATGGTGACGTTTGTCGTGTCATCATGTTCTGACTCGGGTGCAAATCCGTTTGGCTCGTTCTGTGGCAAGTATGCCGATTATCTGAAGGTCAATAATGAGTTGAAAGAGAAGGCTCAGAAAATCGAGACTCAGGAGGATAAAGCCCGACTGATTGCCGAGCAAGAGAAGATTAAAACCGAGTGGTCAGAGAAATTGACCAAAGCCGCTGAGAAACTCAACGGACGCACACTCGAGATTACCGGTACCGACTTTATTGAGGTAATCACGCCGATTACAATGACCTTTAAAGAATTGGGTAGTTCATCATTAGCCCCGATATTTACTCTCGAGGGCGAGGCAAAGGTTAAGGCCGATATCAACGGTGAGCTTTCCTATCGTGTCAACAATAGGACGGTCTACTTGGTTGGATACAATAAAGAAGGAGAACAGATTTATCGCGAGAGCATTGGCGAAGTTGATTGCACTTATGACAACGGCATGTATACAATTCCCGCCGGCACTTCAGTGAATTTCAAGAAGTTGCGCTTTGACGATGATGATGCCGAACTTTATCCCCAAACGGCAACTCTTAAACTTGAATTTTAACTGAAAATAAATCGGTTATGAAGGAGTTTGTCGAGAAAAACAGCCACCTGATTCTCGCCGTGGTCGGCGCGCTGATGTTTGTTGCGATTGCTTTTCTGCCAATTATCGACCTTCTGGGTAAACAGCAATACTCCGGCTTCCAGTTCATTAGCCAAGCCAATAAACTTAATTTTCAGGTATTCTTGGTGGCTTTGATGATGATAGCGCCTATAGTGCTGATTGTTAAGCAGTTTGTCGACTTTGGGCTAAAGGCGGGGCTGAAAGAGAATTTTGAGAAGATTTTGCTTGGCGCTGCCGCGGTTCTGTTCCTGTTGTTGGCGGTATCTGTGCCCGAGGGCGTGACAGTCATCACCGGGGCCTACATTTATTTTGTATTGGCGTTGCTTGGTTTGGGAGTATGCTATGCCCCGGCCTTCCTTGCCGGCAAGTAAAGGAGTCACAGCGTGAAAATATCCCGAAAAAAGATACTGAAGGTGTCGATTGTGGTGCTTTCAGTATTGTTGTTGCTTGTAGGCGTGAGGTTGGTTATTTTCCTGATAAACCGCGCAGACTATCAGACGCCCGACACGAGCGACTGGCAGTCGGGATACATATTTTTCAGCGTTGGCGACTCGTGGAAGAGTGACGCGGTGCGCTCAATGACAGCACTTTCGGGGCACGCGGCGACCGACTCGACGCCGTCCCATTGCGGGTTTGTCCTGATGGGTCCCGACGGGCCGCTGCTGGTCCACGAATCGACGACCCGAAAGCAGATTGTGGCGCAAACGCCGATGGAGTATATTTCCCGAGAGGGGGGCTATTGTGTTTACGCTCTACCGGTCAAGAACGGACTTGATACCGTCAAGTTGCGCCGCGACATCGAGCAGATGCTTGCCGCCGGGACTCCTTTTGACTTCAATTTTGACCACAACGACACGACCGCGCTCTATTGTAGCGAACTGGTTGTCACGCTGTTTGAGAAAAACGGACGCGACGACCTGACGCCCCTGCGCCAAGAGCAGTACATCTATCCGCGGCACATCCTCGAATATATCCGCGCGCCGGGAATGTGACATCGTTTTTGCCGTCTAAAGGAATTTTGCTACTTTTGCAACCATGAAAAAAGGCAGAAATAAAGCGTTAAAGACCATGAGGTTGCTGATTGTTGCCGTCGCTGCGACACTTTTTGCAGCGTGTGCCAGCATCGGACGGCCCGACGGTGGCCCTCGCGACATGGACCCGCCGGTGTTTGTGCGATCGGTCCCCGCACCGTCGGCGCTTAACGTAAACCGCAATAAAATAGAGATTTACTTTAACGAGAATGTGCAACTCGACGACGTGACCAACAAGGTTGTCGTGTCGCCGGCCCAGCAGGTGCAACCCATCATCACAGCCAACGGTCGCAAGGTGACGGTTGAACTTCGCGACACGCTGTTGCCCAACACTACCTATACCATCGACTTTGCCGACGCCATCGCCGACCTTAACGAGAAAAACATTCTCGACGGGTTTGCCATCGACTTTGCCACCGGCGACTCGATTGATTCACTGCGCATCAGCGGCATGGTGCTTGCTGCAAGCAACCTTGAGCCGGCAATCGGGATGCTTGTTGGCGCCTATTCCAACCCGGCCGACTCGGCAATCGAGACACTCAAGATGGAGCGCATCACCAAAACCAACCAGTATGGCCAGTTTACCCTGCGCAACCTCAAGCCCGGGGCCTATCGAGTTTTTGCCGTCAACGACTTGAACCGAGATTTTCACTGGGACCGCTCGGAGGATATTGCGTTTCTCGACTCGCTCGTTGTGCCCTACAGCGACATTGTGGTCGAGGTCGACACCCTCAAAACGGCCGACGGGCGCGACTCGCTCGCCACCATACAGGCCGTCAGATATATGCCAAACAATATCCTATTGACCTGGTTTAACGAGGAATACAAGCCTCAGTATCTTGCCGACAACAATCGCCCGGAGCGCAACCGCATTTACTTCCGTCTCGGCGCACCGACCGACACGCTGCCGACGTTCCGCGTGGCCAACGGGCCGCAAGCGGGCCGCGACCTGCGCGAGTTGGCACGCCTCGAGGCGTCACCCACGCTCGATACGCTCAACTTCTGGCTGACCGACAGCCTGCTTGTCCACCAAGACTCGCTGCTGATACAGGCTAACTATCAGAAACTTGACTCGCTGGAGAACCTCGTTTGGACGACCGACACCCTGCGCATGTTCATGCGTCCGGCCAAGCCTAAAAAGCAGGAAAAGGTCGACGCCGAGCCCGACTCCGTTCCTAAACCCATAGAGTTCTATAAGTTAACGCTGCCAAGTTCACCGTCGCAGGACCTGCACAAGCCAATCGTCATAAAATCAGACGTTCCCGTGGCGTCAATCGACACGGCGGCGATAAAAATGCAGATGCTTGTCGACACAATCTGGACCGACGTTGCGCCGCCAAAACTGCGCCCCAATCCGCCCTATTCGTCAAAATCGATTGTCATGGACTATGACTGGCCGGAGGGCGAGAAATACCGTCTGACGGTCGACTCGGCGGCGATATATTCCATCTACGGGCTGTATAACAAGCCGATAAAGATGGAGTTTACCACCAAGAAATCAACCGATTACGGCACAATTATTTTCAATATCACCGGACTCGACTCAATCCCGGCGGTAGCCCAGTTGCTCGGCTCTAACGACGAGCCGATTGCGGCGGTGCCTGTTGTCGACTCGCGTGCTACGTTTAACTATCTTCCCGCCGGTACCTACTACGCGCGGTTGTTCCTTGACGCCAACGGCAACGGGAAATATGACACGGGCAATCTCCACGCCGGCCTGCAACCCGAGGAGGTGTATTACTATCCCAAAAAAGTGGCTCTGAAACAGGCGTTTACAGTGCGCCAGTCGTGGGATATATATGAAACGGCGCTCGACCTTCAGAAACCGTACGAGATTAAGAAGAACAAGCCGAAACTGCGTCCCGACACCTTCGGGCAGGACGACGAGGAAGAACTCGAGGAGGAGGACCCATATAGCGACCCGTTCCTAAGCGGACGCGACCCCAACCCGTTCCGGTCCAATCATTAAGCCTTTTGGGCTCATACCGGGGACAAAAACCCGACTGCCATAGAACTAAATCGGATGGCAACGCGTTATATTTTACACCGATTAAGTTAACGATTATGGAAATTACTGCAAAAGATAGAGAATATATGGAGATGGCGGCCGGGCTTGCCGAGGAGAATCTCAAGAATGGCGGCGGCCCGTTTGGCG
>JAFLTK010000334.1 GCA_022511505.1 Muribaculaceae bacterium | reverse complement strand
AAGGACTCCCTGATTATGAGTCAGGTGCTCTAACCAACTGAGCTATAGGACCGGCATTTTTGCACTGCAAAGGTAGTGATGTTTTTTTATTTGTGCAAATTTTTAAAGATCTTTTTGTTTCGGGATGTTTCGACGAGCGTTTACGGACGGACGTTTCGACGGGACGCGACGGAACTAAGGGAGCGACTAAGAGCGCGACTAAGAGCGCGACGCGCCGGTACGTTTAGCAACGTTTAGCACTTTGGACTCATACAGGAGACAATGAGGGAGGGAGCGAGAGGGTCTGGAACGGACAAGTTGCTAGACAAGGGGACGGAGGACGGAGGAAGGGGCAAGGCGGGATAGGATACACAACTCCCTCGTCCCGATGTGGGGCGAGGGAGTTGTAGTTATAGCGGTATTAAAACCGAATTAGCGGATGGTGGCGAGGTTGAAGTTGGTGAACTCGAGGTCGTTGAGAGCGCGAGTTGCGAGCGACGGGTCGAGTTTAACGGCCTGTCGGAGGTTGGATACGACAGAATTCTCGTTGTTGGTGCGGGCACCGAGTACGGCCATCAAGTAGTAGGTCATGGCGTTGGGCTTGTCGATTGAAGCGAGTGTCGAGCGAGCCGATGCGTAGTCCTTGGCGAGAATCTGGGCGAGAGCGGCGTTATTGTTCTTCGACTTGCCGAAGGCGCGAACGGCGGCGTTGATGTCACCGGTCTGGAGGTAGTAAACGCCGAGGGCATCACCGAGTTCTTCAAGACCGGCAGCCTGGCCAAACGAGGTGTTGGCAGCGCGATAGTCGCCGTTGATGAGCGAAATGAGACCCTTGTTCATGTTGACTTCGGGAGCGTTGGGGGCAAGACGGGCAGCCTTGTTGAACGAAGCGAGAGCCGAGTCATAGTCGCCTTGCTCATACTGAACGAGACCGAGGTTGTTATATGTGCGGAAATCGTCGGGGAAGAGGCGAACGGCAGTGTTGTAGATGACCTTGCGAGCGTTTAGATCGTCGGTCAGCGTGCCTGCATAGAGGAGTTCGTCAATGGTCAATGCTGAGGGGTTTGAGGCAGCAAGAGCAGTGATGGTGGCATCGTCTTTACCGATAACGTCGACCGAAGCAGTGATGCGCGAGTAGCGGAGTTGGGGAAGGATTTCCTCGGCGAGAACGGTGAATACGTTGGAAAGGTTGCGGATTTCACGCTCACGCTCTTCGGGGTCTTTGTACATCTGGAGAACGCTGAGAATGAGTTCTTTGTCCTGAATGTCAGATGCGGCAACAAGACGCTGGAAGCCTTCCCAGTCCTCGGCTGTAAACTGTGCGGTCAGTTCGCCAAACTCGGTGATTGCTTCTTTCTTGAGTTGAGAGCGGAGATAACTTTCAGTGTTCTTTTCACGAGACGCG
>JAFLTK010000333.1 GCA_022511505.1 Muribaculaceae bacterium | reverse complement strand
GCCTCTCAATCTTCTAAAAGTTGCCGCGACAATAGCCTCTGCAACTATCCAAGAGCCGATACTTAATTACCTCTACTCATAACCAAAATCAGAATCGCTCCACAGCAAAATATGTTGTGGAGCGATATTTTTTGACTAATAATTGATGAATAATTGTCTACAAAATCTGAAAATATGTTAATGGTTGCTAATTTATCTAAAACAACACTATTTTCACCCAAAAAAACACAAGAAATTAATTGGAATTTTAAAGAAAATATTATTTTTGCAATCAATAACTAAACTAAACAGTTTTTTAGTCCTAACAATTATTGGCAATCTATAGCGGAATCCTGCCTATAGAGCACTAAAATCCATGAAAAAGAACGTCACCATGACATCCTCCGGCCCAATCGGTATTTTTGATTCCGGTTACGGCGGTCTGACCATACTGAAAGCCATCCGGGAGCAACTTCCCGAATATGACTATCTGTATCTTGGTGACAACGCACGCGCTCCCTACGGCACTCGCTCCTTTGACATCATTTACCGTTTCACCCTTGAGGGAGTCCGCGAGCTCTTTGACCGCGGCTGTCGTCTTGTCATTCTGGCATGCAACACCGCCAGCGCCAAGGCGCTCCGCACCATCCAGCAGCGTGACCTGCCGACAATCGACCCCACTCGCCGCGTGCTCGGCGTCATCCGCCCCACGGTCGAAGCCCTCAGTTGCAGCGCCACCGGCAACGTCGGTATCCTCGGCACCGTCGGCACCATCGCCTCCCGCAGTTATGAAATGGAAATCGCCAAATTGTATCCTTTATATAAGACAACGACGCGCGCCTGCCCCCTGTGGGTGCCTCTGGTCGAGAATGCCGAAACCGACGGCGACGGCGCCCGATTCTTTGTCGACAAATATATCAACGCTCTCTTCAACGACAACCCCGCGGTCGACACCATCGTCCTCGGGTGTACCCACTACCCTCTCCTGCTCCCACTCATCGAGAAAGCCGTTGACGGCCGTGCCCGGATTCTGACTCAAGGAGACATCGTTGCCGCCTCGCTCGCCGACTATCTCCATCGCCATCCCGAGATTGAATCCCGGTGTAGCAAAACAGGCGAAATCACCTATCTGACGACCGAGAACCCCGAGAAGTTCAGCAACCTCGCCCGAGTCTTTCTCGACACCGATATCAACGTTCATCACATTGATATCTCACAGTAAAAAAAACAATTAGCCAAAGTTCACAAAACGTTTCACCAATAATAACCATCATTAAACTTTTTGCTTATGAAACAAATTGCTCTGTTCTTAGCGCTTTCACTTGCCGGAGCTGTTCCAACAACCGTTGGTATGTCAGCATTCGCGCAAACCGCACCCGCGGGGAAGGCCACAGGTACAGTAGTTGACGCCGAGGGCGAGCCCTTGGTAGGAGCAACTGTTGCAGTGAAAGGGACAAAATCTGTCGTCGCTACCGACGCCAGC
>JAFLTK010000332.1 GCA_022511505.1 Muribaculaceae bacterium | reverse complement strand
CGTCCGTCGTCGTCAATGACAAGAAGAGTCATCACGCTGCCCGACAGGCGGTTAAGTCGGTCCAGAGCGTCGCGCAACGTTGCCGATTGGTTAATTATATGCTTTTCCATAGCAGTGTCACAGTTGGGAGGCAATCATCTCGGCGACGGCCCAGTCGAGCGGTGTGTCAAGGTCGACACTACGCTCGCGCGGCATCTCCACGGGTCGACGCCGCGGCATTGCGCCGAGCGCCATCTGCCTGATTGATTGAGGATTAATTACATAGACCGCACCGTTATACTGCCAAGCCGGGGGGGCATCCTGGCGGCGCGTGAGCAGCCCGTCGCCCTTGCTGACGTGGAGCAGCCCGGTTGCGGGGTCGGTCTCAAAACAGTCGTAATAGGGGTTGCAGGCCGCCGGGGTGACACTGACAACCATATCAACCTCGGCAGGGTCATAGAGGGCGAGAGCACGGTCAATGTCCTTGCGGCGACGCAGCGGCGATGTAGGTTGTAACAACACAACCGCATCATAATCAATTCCTTGACCGTCGGCCCAATCCATCGCGTCGAGTATCACCTCGCGCGAGCCGGCGGTGTCGGTTGCCAGTGCCGAGGGGCGTCGGTAGGGAACGGGCAGTCCCAACGACTCGGCCGTCGCCGCAATTTCGTCGTCGTCGGTCGACAGTATGACGCGCTCGACCGTGTCTCCGCCGGCAAGCGCCGCGTCGATGCTGTAGGCAATCAGCGGACGGCCCATGAACGGCTTGATATTCTTGCGGGGAATGCCCTTGCTCCCCCCGCGCGCCGGGATAATGTATAGCGGTTTAGCGGTCATAAAATTTCTTGATGGTTGAAAGCGGCAGGCGCGCGATAGCGTCGGCCATTATATTTAATGTATCGGGGCGGTAGTAAGGGTTGACGGCTTGGGCGGCTTTCTGCTGCCCCTCGGGCGAGAGGACGGCGGCGAGGGCCGAAGCGATTGAGTCAGCGTCATCATCGGCATGAATGACCGACTCGCCGGCGAGACGTCCTTGCTGGCGCATACCGATGTCGATGGTCGGAATACCGGCCGAGGGGACCTCAACCAAGCCACTTGATGAGTTGCCAACGACGGCTTTGACCACACGCAACATGCTCAGATAGCGCGTCTTGCCGAGGCTCGGAATGACCTTTATGCGCTGCGGGGCGCGGTGTTGCCAAGCCTCGATGCGCTCGATGATTTCGCGGCCCCCGGCGTCGTTATTGGGATAGGTAACAACGACTTGCAGGTCGGGAAAGCGTTCGATGGCCTCGATGACGGCATCCATGCGACGGCCGGCGGGAACGGTGTCGAGCGTGGCCGGATGATAGGTCAGCAAGATGGTGTCGCGGGAAAGGTCGACTCCGGTTGATGCCTCGAGTTCTTCACGCGACATCAACGGCTCGTTGAAGAAGTTGTAGACGCCAATGGCGCCGGTGTTAATGACGCGCTCGGGTGCCTCACCCATGGCGATAACGCGGCGGCGGAAAGCCTCG
>JAFLTK010000331.1 GCA_022511505.1 Muribaculaceae bacterium | reverse complement strand
GTCGCCATGACGAGGCCGAGAAGGTGCTCGGCAACTCACTGATACTGACGCTGTTGAACTGTGCTGTCTATCTGACGATTTTTGCCGTTTTTCTCGACGAGATTCTGATAGCGTTTGGCGCCAGCGAGGCCACGTTGCCCTACGCCCGCGACTTCATGACGTGGATATTGCCGGGCATGTTTATGACCAATATGTCATTCTCGTTCAACAACATCATGCGCTCGTCGGGCTACCCGGTCAAGGCGATGGTGACCATGTTTATCGGCGCCGGCGTTAACATCATTCTTGTGCCGATAACAATCTACTATCTCGGGCTCGGCATCAAGGGGGCGGCGATTGCGACCGACCTGGCGATGACCACGAGCGCTATCTTTGTGATGAAACATTTCCTGAACCCGGGAAGCACGCTTCATTTCAAGCGCGGCATCTACCGGCTGAGGTGGCACATCGTCATGGGCATCATCTCGATAGGCGCGGCGCCGTCGATTGTCAACGCCTGTGCCAGCATCATCAACATGCTGATTAACCGCAACCTGTACGCCTACGGCGGCGACTTGGCGGTTGGTGCGGCGGGTATCTTTGTGACCTACACGTCACTGATGACCACGGTCATCGTCGGCATCTGCCAGGGCATGCAGCCGGTTGTGGGCTACAACTACGGCGCCGGACAAATCGAGCGCCTCAAGCGGGCGTTCTATATGGCCGTCGGGGCGGCAAGCGTTATCTGCTGTCTCGGGACAACGGTGGCGTTCTGCTTCCCGCAAGGCATAGCGGCCGCGTTTACTACCGACCCGGGCCTGAGAGAAGTGACGGCAATGGCACTGACAACGTCGATGGTCGCCTTTTGGTTTGTAGGATTCCAAATCGTGGCTACAACCTTTTTCCAGTCGATTGGACGCGCCGCCAAGTCAATATTCCTCAGCCTAATCCGCCAAGTTATCTTCCTGATACCATTGTTGATATATCTGCCGCCTATCTACGGTCTCAGAGGCGTGTGGCTCGCGTTCCCAACGAGCGATGTGCTTGCAACGGTCGTGACGGCGCTCATGATGATTTTCCAGATGAGGGAAATCAACGCGATGGCGATGAGGGCGCGCTTGGACCCGACTCGACATTAAATAGCGTGTTGTCGCTCGTCGAGTTATAGACGCGCAAGTCAAAAATCGGGGCGAGAATTGCAATCTGCTCAAACAGAGCGCTTTGGACGGCCTCGTAGGTGGTCCACTCGGTCGAGGCGACATAGCAATAGATGTTCAGCGGGAGTCCCTCGGGTGTAGGAGCGAGAGTGCGCACAAGTATCTGGTCTTTATCGCTAATCATCTTGTTGTCAATCAGATACTGGCACAGGTAGGCGCGAAACAGGCCAAGGTTGGTCGTCGTAGTGCCGTTGACGGCCGCCACGCCGGGATTGAAAGTCTGGTCACCGTTGGCATCCTTGATTTTGGCGATGCAACCGTCGAGCGAACCGAGCCGCGCGGCGACGGCGTCGATAAACGTCGCGTCGA
>JAFLTK010000330.1 GCA_022511505.1 Muribaculaceae bacterium | reverse complement strand
TTGTTTCATTCCGCAAATATCGCTACTTTATTCTTTTTATTAAAATTTTTCCCCATTATTTTGCTACTGAGCCGATTTTATGGTTCAACAACCGGCACAACTGCCCGCGTAGCCAACGAGATTGCCAAAGCGATGGGTGTAGCAGACGCTGACGTTTATGACGTTGCAACGGCATCGCCATCGGCCGTCGGCGACTATGATTTGCTGATATTCGGCTCAAGCACTTGGGGAAACGGTGACGTTCAAGACGACATGATGGATTTCCTGACGGGTGTTGAAGTCTTGGACCTCAAAGGTAAAAAGATTGCTTTGTTTGGCTGTGGCGACGAGACTATGAAAGATACTTTCTGTAGCGCCGTGGGCGAGATGCACGACCGGATTGCCAAGACCGGCGCATCGATTATAGGCGACTACAACACAATCGGATACAAATTTGAACATTCAACCGCCGTACCCGAAATGGCTGTGGAGGCTGAGGGGTTGCTGATTGACGAAACAAACCACCCCGACATGACCGCGGGGCGCGTAAAAGCGTGGACAGAAATGCTCAAGAAAGAGGCCGAGGGGTAAGCAGTCATGACTTGCCTGAAAGCACCTCGATAGCACGTTCCAGTATGGTATCAATTCCTTGGGCTTCGAGCACAGGGTCCATATCAACCTCGCAACCGGGCGATGGCTCAATGCCGTCCTCGGTTGCGTTGCCGTTGGCATCAGAGATAGCACAGGCCGAGAAACGTATGCCCCATCCGTTGGGCAGTTCGCTGGTATAAGGCATACCACCGCCACCGCCACTGCGAGCGCCGACGATTGTCACGCCCGGGATGTTTTTCATTATGGCGACAAAGTTGTTGGCAGCGCTGAAAGTACTTCTGTTACAAAGCACTACGACGGGTTTACCATATCGCAGATGGTTCACACCGATAGGGTTATAGGTAAACGGTCTTGGCTCTGAGAAATCATTGTGTCCGGGGCCGGTCTTGTGGGAAATATATCCGACGAGGGTAGGTTCGGTGATAAAACGCGCAACGAGAGTCTCGACATTGGTAAGCGAGCCGCCGCCGTTGTCACGCACGTCGATAATCAGCCCGCGAGCCGTTGCCAAAAACTGCAGCACATAATCGAGGTTTCCCTCTCCTATCGCGTTGGCAAAACTGCTGTAACGCATGTAACCGATATTGTCGCTAAGGAATCCGTAGTCAATCCCGCCAATGCTGCGGTAATTGTAATTGAAATAAAATTGCTGAATGATGCGCTCGTTGTAGTTTTGCGGATAATCGCTCCACCATTTGCGATAGTAGGAAGTCTGAAAGCCGCTCGACAGGTTGGTGTGGCCGTCCTTGAGTTCGTCAATCATATCAGAAAGAACGACAAACAGTTCATCTGACGTCATTTCGTTGTCGACACGAGGGCTATACATGGCGTAGACCTCGTCCCAATCAATACCTTTCTCTTCAAAGAAGCAATAGTGCTCGTCAAGTATGGTCCACAGGGCCTCAAAGTTGCCGCGAGGGTTGTTTTCCATAGCCGGCACATCACCACAACCAC
>JAFLTK010000329.1 GCA_022511505.1 Muribaculaceae bacterium | reverse complement strand
AATTCAAGCGCAAATATGAGACAACCGGCATCGTTAAGGAACTCCGTGCCCGTCAGGCATTTGAGAAGCCCTCTGTCACCAACCGCAAGAAGATGATGAAGGCGGTTTACGTGCAGAAACTTCGCTCGGTTGAGGATTAATTTGCATCACTGCTCGATTGCCTCGGTCCCGATGCCCTCGATAGGGTAGGAGAGGGGACTGAATATCGATAAAACAACCGATACAAGAGATGTGGCAAAAGGCGACAAACCCTTTGTCACAATCTTCTTGTTATCTCTCCAAAAAGGAGCAACAACGGCTCCTCGGCATCTGCTTTTTACATCATCTTCCAACCCTTTTTTCCCTTAAATCACCACCATGCTTGTCAAGACCTACGGTGCTGCCGTTCAGGGCATTAACGCCATCCTCGTTACCATCGAGATAGTAGCCGAACGCGGCTTCTCGTTTATGATAGTCGGCCTGCCCGATGCGGCCGTCAAGGAGTCCTATCAGCGCGTTCTGTCGGCCGTCAAGCAGGTGGGGATAGATTTCCCGCGGCGCCACATCGTCATCAACATGGCGCCGGCCGACGTCAAGAAAGAGGGCGCCGCCTACGACCTCCCCTTTGCAATCGGCGTGCTCGCCGCCGCCGAGCAGTTGCCCAACCTCGAGCTCCTGTCCCAATACATGATAATGGGCGAGCTGTCGCTCGACGGCTCGG
This sequence comes from Muribaculaceae bacterium, assembly GCA_022511505.1. Lineage (GTDB taxonomy): Bacteria > Bacteroidota > Bacteroidia > Bacteroidales > Muribaculaceae > HGM05190. The sequence goes on along the minus strand of JAFLTK010000329.1, from coordinate 870 downwards.
TGTTGCCCGTCAAGGGCGTCTTGCCAATGGCCATCCTTGCCCGCAAACTCGGCTTCAAGGGGATGATAGTCCCGCGTGACAATGCCACCGAGGCCGCCGTGGTCAACAACCTCGAGGTCCTCGGCGTCGAGAACCTCTCGCAAGTCATCGCAATGTTTCGCGGCGAGGCGACCATCACGCCAACCGTCGTCGACACGCGCCGCGAGTTCGCTCAGACTCATCTCCACTTTGACGTCGATTTCAGCGAAGTAAAGGGCCAGGAAAACGTCAAGCGCGCCTTTGAAGTAGCCGCCGCAGGCGGACACAACCTGCTCATGGTAGGCCCTCCCGGGTCGGGTAAGTCAATGATGGCCCGGCGATTACCAACAATCATGCCACCCCTCTCGCTCGCCGAAGCGCTCGAAACAACCAAAATCCACTCCGTTGCCGGCAAACTCAAATCCAACGCCCGTCTGATGACCTGCCGCCCGTTCCGCGCCCCCCATCACACCATCTCGCCAGTGGCCCTCGTTGGAGGCGGCGCCAACCCCATGCCCGGCGAAATATCCCTTGCCCACAACGGCGTGCTATTTCTCGACGAGTTCCCCGAATATCCTCGCACGGTCCTTGAGGTACTGCGACAGCCCCTCGAAGACCGCCACATCTCGGTATCACGCGCCCGCTACTCGGTCGACTACCCCGCCGGCTTCATGCTCGTCGCCTCGATGAACCCATGCCCCTGCGGCTACTACAACCACCCGACAAAGGCATGCACCTGTCCGCCCGGAGCCGTCGCCAAATACATGAGCCGCATCTCCGGCCCGCTGCTCGACCGCATCGACCTCCAAGTCGAGATATACCCCGTCGGCTTCTCGTCGATAGCCGACACGC